>NZ_JBFAAX010000530.1:0-4113 GCF_040639995.1 Actinosynnema sp. NPDC023658
GTTCACCGCGGAGAACCCGGACATCGCGGTCGCCGTGCTGCGGCCGACGCTGGTGGCGCAGGGCGCCGCGTCGGCCAGCTTCCTCGCCCTGTTCTTCGACCCCCTGGTCCCCCAGTGGCTGATCCGGCTGCTGCGCCGGGGCTGGATCCCGCTGCTCCCGCTCCCGGCGGGCATGCGCGTGCAACTGGTGCACGCCGACGACGTGGGTGACGCCGTCGTGCGCATCCTGCACCGCCGGGCGACGGGCGCGTTCAACCTCGCCGCGGACACCATCACCACCAGCGACCTGGCCCACGTGGTCCACGCCCGCGCCGTGCCCGTTCCCGCGTCGGCGATGCGCGCCGCCGTGGCACTGTTGTGGCGGCTCCGGGCGCTGGGCATGTCACCGGGGTGGTTCGACGTCGGCACGCGGTCGCCGCTCGTGGACACCACGCGGGCGCGGGTCGAGCTCGGCTGGTCACCCCGCGCCGGCAGCCTGGACTGCGCCCGGGAACAGGTGGACGGGCTGGCCGAGGCCACCCCCGGCCCCAGCCCCGCGCTGCACCGGGACCGGCTCCGGCAGGACGGCCACGCCGCCCGGCTGACCTGACCCTCCCCCGGCACGACACCGCCACCGACACCGGGACCGGCGCGCAGGCCACCGACCCGATCACGGCCCATCCGGACATCGACGACGGACCACTCACGACTCGGTGCCGCATCCATGCGTTAAGGTCCAGCCCGCGACAGGGGTTGTTCAGCAGCGCAGCATCCCGAGACATCAGCTCCGCTCGTCACACCGGCGCACGAGCGGGCCACAGCCTCAAGGGGTGCATCGATGACCGGCGACACCGTGCTGCCTCTCGCCCTGGCCTTGACCGAGATGTCACGCCTGGTCGATGACGAGGCGTACGAGGAGACCGTCCAGCGGTTCGTCGACCACCTGGTCGCGTCCGTGCCGGGGTGTGACCTCGCTTTCGTCTCGCTCGGCCGCGACGGCGGTTCCGAGGTCATCGCGACCACCGGCGAACCTCCGCTGGTCCAAGCCGAGGCGGAGCCGGACGGCCCGATCGAAGAGGTGCTGCGCTACCGGGAACCCCGCCGGGTGGAGGACGCCGGTGTCGAGGACCGGTGGCCCCTGTTCGCGGCCCGCCTCGCGCTGCGGGGCTACCGCAGCTGCGTGGTCCTGCCCGTGCCCACCGAGCGCTCCCACACGGCGGCGATAACGCTGCTGTCCCGGGAGCCGCACCGGTTCGACGACCAGGCCTACGACATCATCCTGCTGATCACCATGCACGCCGGGGTCGTCTTCGACAACGCCCAGCTGTTCCACGACAGCAGACGCCTGGTGGACAACCTGACCACGGCACTCGGCACCAGGCACACGATCGGCCTCGCTCAGGGACTGCTGATGCACCACTTCTCGTGCGACACCGACGGCGGGTTCGCCCTCCTGCGCCGGGCGTCCCAGTTCAACAACCGCAAGCTGCGCGACGTGGCCGCCGACCTGGTGGCCGCGCACGGCAAGGGCAACCTCGACGAGGTGCTGCGCGCGCACTCCATCGCCCTCGACATCCGGTAGAGGCCCCGCGGGGAGTTTCACGGTCGCAGCAGGTGACCGAGCAGCTTGCGTCGCCGGTCGGCGTTGTCCGGGCGCGGGTCGAACACCGCGTCCAGCAGCGGCAGGACGTCGTCACGGGCCTCGCGGGTGCGCATGATCCGCCGCCACAGCGCGAGGTTCAGGTTGTAGCGCCACCGCGGGGTGGTCGCCAGGCGGAGGACGTTGGCGACGTTGCGCCGGGCCTTCGCCGGCAGCGCCCGCACGTCCTCGGGCGTGGTGAGGAGCGACTCGGGCAGCACGTCGAGGCCGTGCTCGGTCATGGACGCGAAGTCCGTCGGCCAGGCCGCCGCCCACAGGTAGTCGACCATCCGGCACCAGCCGCGCAGGAAGGTGATCTCCAGGTCGGGCCACGGCGCGGTGTCGACGTCGACGAGCACCCCGGCCACCACGTCCAGGCACGTCTTGTGCGCGCGCCACAGCGCCAGGCGCGTCGGTTCCGCATCCGCCGGGTTGCCGCCGACGAGGGTGAAGTAGTCACGCCAGTCGGCCACGGCGGGGGCCAGCTCCTCGGGCACGACCCCGCCGGTCACGTAGCGGAACCGGGAGGCGGTCGGCGGGTCCGCGATCGGCAGGGCCGGCACAACCCCGGCGGCCTCCGCGCCCAACCACGGGATGACGTTGAGCGTGTAGTTGCCGTAGCCCCACGGCGCGTCCGGGTCGATCCGCCCGGTCCGCCGCGTGTCGGCGCCGAGCCTGCCGGTCCGGAACTGCCACTGGTGCTGGAACATCAGGCCCCACAGGGGGTTGTGCCGGTTGTCCGCGCCGAACCCGTCCGCCGGGTTGGTGTTGCCGATCATCAGCCGGTAGGCGGCCATCCGCTGCTCGAACGAGAACGGGTCGAACGCCTCGTCCAACTCCTCGGCCGCCGTCCAGACCGAGTACAGGTCCAGGTCCGCCAGCTCCTCGGGGTGGGCCACGACCCGGATTCTGCGCAAGGCCACGACCGGTGTCCACCACGAGGCGGTCGAGCGGCCCCGAGGCCACTCTCTCAGGGGGTCTTTTCTCGCGTTCGAGGTCCGCGTTGTGCGGTTGGCCTACAGCCGGTAGGCCTTTCGCACCACGCATCACCGGATCGTGTCCTGGTGTGGGTCGAGCACGAGGAGTGAGCTGGAGTTCACCGACGAGTAAGGACGGTTCCCGGTGATCGACGCAGCCGCTTTCGAAGCCCTGAAGTTCCAGGGTGACCCGCTCGCCGACGCGGTCGTCGCCGAGCTCGTCTCCACGAACCGGGTGCACGTGGTGAACGAGGTGCTGGAGCACTTCCGCACCAACGACCAGCCCATCCCCGAGCAGCTGCCCGGCGTGGTGCGGGAGTTCCTGGTCGCCACCGACGACCCGCCGGCGTGGGTCGACCCGGACCGGGTGGCGCGGGCCTACGAGTTCTTCGTCGACGACGGCGTGCACGTCGCCTCGGTCCTCACCTTCGGCGCGATGGTCAACTGCTACGCCCACGCCCGCGCGTCCCGCGCGCTCACCCTGACCCACGGCCTGAACCAGCCCCAGCGGCGGCTGTCGGAGACCTCGCAGTTCGTGATGAACATGATGGGCCGCGACGCCTTCGGCTCCGGCGGGTCGTTCGTGCCCACCGTCCAGAAGACCCGGCTCATCCACGCCGCCGTGCGCCACTTCCTCACCGCGTCCGGCCGCTGGGACGTCGAGGCCGACGGCGTGCCGATCTGCCAGCAGGACATGGTCGGCGCGCTGCTCATCTTCTCCGTCCAGGTGATCGACGGGATGCGGCGCATCGGCATCTCCGTCACCGAGCAGGAGGCGCAGGACTACTACTACGTGTGGCGGGCCGCGGGCGGGATGCTCGGCATCCCCGCCGACGCCGTGCCGGAGTCCGTCGACGAGGGCCGGGAGCTGAGCGCCGCGATGGTCGAGGCCGCCTACGGGCCGTCACCGGAGGGCGTGGTGCTGACCCGGCACCTGCTGGACCTCTACGAGAAGCTGTTCCCCGGCAAGCTGTTCGACGGGATCGTCGCCGCCATGGTGCGCCGGGTCGTCAACCCCGAGGTGGCCGACTGGATGGAGGTGCCGAACTCGCGGGCGTGGGGCCGCGTGGTCGACGTCGGCACCCGCCTGATGCGGACGCTGGAGCGCTCCGAGGACAACAGCGCCCTGGCCACCACCATCCTCGACCGGGCCGGCGCGCTGCTGCTCGGCGGCAGCGTCCGCAACCTCACCAACGGCCAGTCCACCACCCTGACCATCCCCGCCGACCTGCGCGAGCGGTGGGAAGCCGAGGGCCGGGCACCGGACCTCCCCGACGGGAAGCCGGCCACCACGCCCGGGTGACCGGCCACGTCGACGGGCGACTCGCGCCCCGCCACGACCGCTGCCGGTCCACGCCTTGATCCCGCGCTGACACCGCGTTGACGGTCGGCCGGGAGCCTTCGGTCGCCCCCACGGTGGGGGCGCAGGACCGATCGAGGCGAGGCAGTGATGGTGAAACGGACAGTGGCTCTGCTGGTCGTGGCGGTGGGCGCGCTGGTGGGCGCGGCGGTCGTCCC
>NZ_JBFAAX010000531.1:0-4112 GCF_040639995.1 Actinosynnema sp. NPDC023658
CGGGGGAACCGCATGGAGATCCTCCCGGTCGCGGACCGCGCGGCTCGCGGGCCCGGCGCCTTACGGTGTCGGGAAGAAGGACCGCACGAACCTGTTGAACAGCCGGTCACCGACCATCCACCGCATCCGCGGCAACATCACCGCCGGTGCGCCGATCCGGTACCGGATTCTCGGGTTGGTGCTGGTCAAGGCGCGTTCGATGGTCTTCGCCACCGTCTCCGGACGCACGCCCAGCTTTCCCGTCCCCTTCGGCGAGTCGGTTTCCCGGTAGGCCTCGTGCCACTTCACGAAGTTCTCCCAGAACTCGTCGTAGATACCCGACTGGCCCTCGGTGGGGATCTTGAGCTCGTCGACCGTCGTCGGGATGAACCCGCCCAGGATGGGGGAGGGCTCGACGATCACGACCTGGATGCCGAACTTGGAGACCTCGTTGCGCAGCGAGTCCCCGATCGCCTCCACCCCGTGCTTGGTGGCCTGGTAGTAGCCGCGGCCCGGGGTGCCGAACAACCCGAAGACCGACGACATGAGGACGATCCGGCCCGCGCCCTGGGCGCGCATCCCCGGCAGCACGAGCTGCGTGAGCTGGGACAGGCCGAACAGGTTGGTCTCGAACTGGCGGCGGATCGCCTCGATCGGCGTCTCCTCGATCGTCCCGATCAAGGTGTACGCCGCGTTGTTGATGAGCGCTCCGACGGCACCGTGCTCCTCGGTGATCCGGTCCACGACCGCGACCATCGAGTCGACGTCGGTCATGTCCAGCGGGAGCACCGTGATGCCCTCGTCGGCCAGGTCGCGCAACGCTTCGAGGTTCCTGGCGGTCGCGTACACCGGCCAACCCGCCCGGTGCAGCCGCAGAGCCGTCGCGCGACCGGTACCGGACGAGAGACCGGTGCCGGACGAGGCGCCGGTCAGCAGGACTGCGCGTGAAGGTGCCATTTCTTCCCCCTGTCGAATCTGTCATGGTGAGCGGCGGTCCGGCTCATCGACCTCACCCCTCGCGGGTGAAGCGTCGCCTGTTCGACCGGCGCTGGTGTCGGCTCGCAACAGAATCGGTGTCAGGAGCACCGACCACGACCGGGTCAACACCGGCCGGGATATCTTTATTCAGTTCGGCTTCCGTCCTGGCGCGGACGAACGGCCTACTCCAAACCCTATAAGGCAGTTTTCGCCATCGACTTCTTCCGGATTGCTCTTGACGCGTGCAATCGGGTTATCCGCTAAACGTGAACCTTAAATTGGCAAAGCGCGGGCAAAGGTCGTATCCGCTTATCCCATGATCTCGGGGTCGACTAAGTCCGGGCACAGCAAAGCATCCCAGGCCCGATTCGGGCCTGGGATCCCTCGGCGGTTATCGCTACGGATTCACTTTCTGGCTTTCCGGCTGGCTTTCCGGCTCCCGGGGCGAAGGCAGCGGGGTCGGCCGGGGGCGCAGGCCCGGCGTCCAGAGCCCGGCGACCGCGGCGACGAGGGTCAGGCAGGCGGCGACCGCCATGGCGGGGGTGAAGCCGTCGGTGAAGGTCTGCGGGGAGCCGTAGCTCCCGGACGCCGCGAACACGGCCGCGAGGATCGCGATGCCGAAGGTGCCGCCGAGCTGTCGGAGCGAGTTGAAGCTGCCGACGGCCGCGCCTACGGACGGCGGTGGGACGGAGCCGATGACCGCGTGCTGGGCCGCCGGGATCGCCAGTGCGGCGCCGCACCCGGCCACGACCAGCGGCGCGATCATCGAGGGGTAACCGAGGTCGGGAGCGGCGATCAGCGCGATCCACGCGAAGCCGGCCGCCTGCAGCACGAGCCCACCGACGACGAGCACCCGTTCCCCGAGCCGGTTGACCAGGCTGCCGCCGATCATCGACACGACGAACACGGCCGCCGTCCACGGCGCCAGGCGCAGACCCGCCCCGAAAGGACCGTAGTGCAGCGCGACCTGGAGGAACTGGGCCAGGAAGAACGCGGTGCCGTACATGGCCCCGTACAACAGGAACCCGGCCGCGTTGCCCGCGGAGAAGGCGGTGGAGCGGAAGAAGCGCATGGGCAGCATCGGCTCAGCCGTCCGCAGCTCCCACAGGACGAACGCGACCAGCAGGACCGCGCCCGCGACCAACGTCCCGGCCGCCTCCAGGCTGGACCAGCCGACGACGTTGCCCCGCACCAGTCCCCAGACGAGCCCGAGCGCGCCCGCGGTCACCAGCACCAGACCACCGAAGTCCAGGCGCCTCGCGGCACCGGTGCTCTCCTCGATCCGGCGGCGTGCCAACGGGATCAGCACCACGCCGATGGGGACGTTGAGCCAGAAGATCCACTGCCAGTCCAGGCCCTGCGTGATCGCACCGCCGACGAGCGGACCGCCGAGCGTGCCCAGCCCCGTCAGGCTGGCGAACAGGCCTAGCGCCTTGGCCCGCTGGGCCGGCGGGAACGCGACGCTGAGCAGCGCCATGGCGTGCGGCATGATCATGGCCGAACCGACGCCCTGCGCGGCCCGTGCCGCGATCAGCCACCCGGCGCCGGGAGCCAGTGCGCAGGCGATCGACGCCAGGGTGAACAGCACGAGCCCGGCGAGGAGCACCCGCCTGCGCCCGAGCCGGTCCCCGAGCGCCGAGGCCGGCATGAGCAGCACGGCGAAGGTCACCGTGAAGGCGTTGATCGTCCACTCCAGCTCCTCGATCGACGCCCCCAGGTCGAGCCGGATCGTGTTCAAGGCCGTCGTGACGACCAACATGTCCAGCACGACCATCAGCGACGCGATCGAGACCAGTACCAGGACCCAGCGCTGCGCCGACGTCATCGGTGCTCTCGTCTTCGTTGCGTGCGTACTCATGCGTGCGTACTCACCTGGACCTCCGATGATGAACTGGAGCTTCCGCCGAAGCACCCGCATGTACCTACCGGGCGGAGGACGGAGATTCATCGCTGGCGCACGGGCTCGGTCCGCGGTCGACACCGGGCCGGGCTCGCTGCCCCACCACGGGGACGTGTGGAGCGCGGCATGCCGAGCAGCGGGAGCCCGAGGCCCCCGCCCGCGTCCCGGCAGGCCACCACCGGGCGGCCAGCCGCGCCTCACACGTTCACCACTCGTACTGATCGGGCGCGTTCTTCCACGGCATGAACGCGGCCTTCCAACTTCTTATGTGCTCTCCTCGACTTCCGAATGCCGAAATGGCGTCGAATGGCGAAGTCGAATCCACCACTGCCGCATCCGGTGCGGCAGTGGTGTATTGTCCCGGTTTCCGATCCGATGGGTGAATGCGTCGGAGCGTCTCGCCGCTCGTCGGGCCTCGGCTCACCTTTCCACGCCGGTGATGCTGGGGAGCAGGCCGAAGTAGTTGAACAGGTCCTGGTCCTGGAACGCCGTGGTGCGGCTGATCCCGGCTTCGGTGACGGTGAAGACCTGAAGGTTGTTCAAGGTGTAGCCGCCGTCCGGCGCGCGGGTGTAGGCGGCCAGTGCGGGCTGCCCGTTCGCGCGGGTCGGCACCATGCGCCAGTCCGTGCCGCGCAGCGTGTAGATGCGCGTGATGAAGTGGAGGTACGCCTCCCGCCCGGCGAACCAGGTGACGAACGGCGGCATCTCCAGCACCGCGTCCTCGGTGAGCAGCTTCTCCAGCGCCCTGATGTCGGCGTTCTCGAAGGCGGCGGCGTAGCGCTCGACCTGCGCGCGGTGGTCGGGGTCGGCGGGTTCGACGATCCGGTCCTCGTCCAACCCGGCCTCACCGAGCCGGGCCCTGGCCCGCTGCAACGCGCTGTTCACCGCGGCGGTCGTCATGTCCAGCGCCTCGGCCACCTCGGCGGCGGACCACTCCAGCACCTCGCGCAGGATGAGCACGGCCCGCTGGCGGGCGGGCAGGAACTGCAGCGCGGCCACGAAGGCCAGCCGCAGCGAACCCCGGGAGAACAGGACGTCCGCCGGGTCTCCGAGCACCGAGTCGGGGATCGGTTGCAGCCACGGCACCTCCTCGCCCCGGATCATCGGCTGCTCGGGGTCGCTGCCGGGAGGGGCACCGAGCCCCGAGGGCAGCGGACGGCGGCTGCGCTGCTCCAACGCGGTCAGGCACGCGTTGGTGGCGATCCGGTAGAGCCAGGTGCGCAGGGCCGCGCGGGCGGGGTCGTACCGGTCGTAG
>NZ_JBFAAX010000532.1:0-4104 GCF_040639995.1 Actinosynnema sp. NPDC023658
CGCGGAGCCCCGGTCTACCCCCTGCGGTCGACCGGGGCTCCTCCGGTCGGCGGACCGACCGGCGGCGCGGCCTCAGTGGCCGACGTCGATCACCACGCGGGTCGGTGAGTCGAGCAGGAACACGCGGTGCCACGAGTCGCGCCGCGAGCCGAGCCCGACGGTGAGGTTGGCCTCGAAGTCACCCGTGACGGCGACCGCCTGGACGTTGGTCAGCGCGGGCGTGTCGAACTGGTCCGGACCGGGGTAGGTCCGGTTGCCGAGGTCGTCGTGCGCGGCGGCCGGCGCGAGCCGCACCTCCAGGAAGTACGCGCCGGGCAGCGGCACGGGCAGGCCGGAGCCGTCGTAGTGCAGCTGGGCGACGGACCGGACGAAGAACTCCGGTCGCGGGCCGGCCAGGTCGAGCACGACGCGGTCGAAGTCGGCGTGCCTCCCGGTGCGGATGCCGGTCAGCACCGGGATCTGGCTCTGCGCCGACGCGGCGGACGCGGCGGATGCGGCCGGGATCGCGACGGCGACCGCGGTCAGGGTGAGGACGAGCAGTGCGAGTCTTCTGAGGCGGCTGGTCATGACGGCCCTCCAAGGGCTCCTCCGGCTCCGTGCCGGTTCACCCTGATAGACGTGTCGCACGTCACACGGTTGCCCGCGGGTCGGCCAGGAAGTCCTCCAGCACGACCGGCGTGAGGCCGTCGAGCTTGCAGCGGGCCAGGAACGCGAGGAAGTCCTCCACGAACGTCTGCCGGAAGTGCATGAGCACGATGTCGCCCGGGTTGAGCTTCCCGCCCGCCTGGAACTGCACGACGCCGTCGTTGACCGCCGCCGTCCACATGATCAGCGCGCTGAACCCGCAGTCGGCCGCGGCCCGGCGGGTGGTGCGGTCGAAGTTGCCGAACGGCGGCCGGAACAGCGTGGGCTTGGCGCCCAGCTGCGCCCGGAGCAGGTCGGCGTTGCCGCAGATCTCCTGGCGCTGGAAGTCGTAGGAGGTGCCTTCGAGGTCCGGGTGGTTCGCCGTGTGCGCCTGGACCGTGGCGACGCCCTGGAAGGTCTCGAAGTAGTCGGCGTGCCCGTCGACGTGCTTGGAGTTGAGGAACAGCGTGGGCCGCACGCCGCTCTTGCGCATCAGTTCCAGCGCCGCGGGGTGGCGGACCGCGCCGTCGTCGATGGTGATGAACACGTACGGCCGGTCGGTCTCGATCCGGCGGACCACCGGCACCAGGCCGTCGGTGGTCGGCGGCACGTGCTGCTGGGGCGTGCCGTACGCGTACGGCTGCTGGAAGACGGGGATCGTGGTGCCACCGGGGCCGGGCACGGCCGTGGGCGGCGTGGTGGTGGTCGTCGTCGTGGTCGTGGTGGTCGTCGACGCGGTCGTCGACGTCGACTGCCGCTGGGCCTCCGGCTGCGGCGCGCACGCCACCACGATGACGGCGGCCAGCACAGCCACCACTCCCCTGCGTCTCATCCAGCTTCCCCCTAGAACAGACGTCACCCGTCCGGGTGGCGCTCACACGTGGGAGACGCCGCGAGGATCATTCAGGTTGCTTGCCACCTCCACTGCGCCTCCCCCGGCTCGCGGATAGGGTCGTGCGGGTCCCGCAAGATCACGTGTGGAGGACCCCATGAGCCTGGAACGCCCGGTCGCGCCCGACCCGTACGCGCTGCTGCCGCAAGTCGCCTCGTTCACCGTCAGCTCGACCGACGTGTCCGACGGGCAGGCGCTGTCGGAGGCACACGTGTTCGAGGGCGGGAACACCTCGCCGCAGCTGAGCTGGACCGGTTTCCCGGAGGAGACCAAGAGCTTCGTGGTCACCTGCTTCGACCCGGACGCGCCGACGCCGTCGGGCTTCTGGCACTGGGTCGTGGTGAACCTCCCGGTGTCGGTGACGTCGCTGGACACCGGCGCGGGCGCCTCGGACGACACCCTGCCCGAGGGCGCGTTCCACGTGCGCAGCGACTTCGGCACGCGCGCGTTCGGCGGCGCCGCCCCGCCGCCCGGCGACCAGGTGCACCGGTACTGCTTCGTGGTGCACGCGGTGGACGTGGAGCGGCTCGACGTGGACGGCGACGCCTCGCCCGCCGTGGTCGCCTTCAACCTGGCCTTCCACACCCTCGCCCGCGCGATCCTCGTGCCGACCTACGCCCACTGATGGCGGGAACAAGCGCCTCGCGTCGCGGGTTGCAGCACGACGTGAGGCACTTCGACCTGGTCATCATCGGCACCGGTTCCGGCAACTCCATCGCGGACGAGCGGTTCGCCGGTTGGGACATCGCGATCGTCGAGAAGGGGACCTTCGGCGGCACGTGCCTGAACGTCGGGTGCATCCCCACGAAGATGTTCGTGCACACCGCCGACGTCGCCGCCGCGCCCGCCTCGGGCGCGCGCCTGGGCGTGGACGCGCACCTGGACGGCGTGCGGTGGACCGACGTGCGGGACCGCATCTTCGGCCGCATCGACCCCATCTCCGAGGGGGGCCGCCGCTGGCGGGCCGAGGAGAACGCGAACGTCACCGTGTACACCGGCACGGCCCGGTTCACCGGTCCCAGGACGCTCGACACGGGCACCGGCGAGGTGATCACCGCGGACCGGTTCGTGATCGCCGCGGGCAGCCGCCCGGTCGTGCCGGACGTGGCGGACCTGGACTCGGTCGGCTACCACACCAGCGACACGATCATGCGGCTCGACGCCCTGCCCGCCCGGATGACCATCCTGGGCAGCGGTTTCGTGGCGGCCGAGTTCGCGCACGTGTTCTCGTCGTTCGGGGTGGCGGTGACCGTGGTCGGGCGGTCGGACCTGCTCCTGCGGCACGAGGACCGCGAGGTCGCCTCCCGGTTCACCGCGCTGGCCGCGGAGAAGTGGGACGTGCGGCTCAAGCGCAAGGCCGTGCGGGCCGAGCGGGTCGACGGCGTGGTGCGGCTGCACCTGGAGGGCCCGGACGGCGCGGAGGTCGTGGAGTCCGAGGAGCTGCTGGTCGCGGTCGGCCGCACGCCGAACTCGGACCTGCTCGACCTCGCCACCACCGGCGTGGACCTGCACCCCGACGGCCGCGTGGTCGTCGACGAGCACCAGCGCACGTCCGCAGAGGGCATCTACGCGCTGGGCGACATCAGCTCGGAGTACCAGCTCAAGCACGTGGCCAACCACGAGGCGCGGGTCGTGCAGCACAACCTGCTCCACCCGGACGCCCCGATCGCCTCGGACCACCGGTTCGTGCCGGCGGCGGTCTTCTCGTCGCCGCAGATCGCGTCGGTCGGGCTGACCGAGGAGCAGGCCGTCGAGCGCGGTGTGCGGTACGTGGCCGCGTCGCAGGCCTACGCGTCGATCGCGTACGGCTGGGCGATGGAGGACACGACCGGGTTCGCGAAGGTGCTGGCCGACCCGGCGACCGGCCGGATCCTGGGCGCGCACGTGATCGGGCCGCAGTCCTCGACGGTGATCCAGCCGGTGATCCAGGCGATGAGCTTCGGCCTGGACGCGGGGACGATGGCGCGCGGCCAGTACTGGATCCACCCGGCCATGCCCGAGGTGATCGAGAACGCGCTGCTCAACCTGCCCCTGGAGCACTGAGCGCGACCCGCGGCGCAGTCAACGGGAGACCCGGCCAACCCCTCGTGCGGCCGGGTCTCCCGTTCGTGTCCGTCATCGACACATCGCGCCCGGAAGTCGAGGCGTTATCAACTACACCGTGCGGGGACGGCCGGCGACCCAGCCGAGCGCGGTCAGCAGCACCAGCAGCGCCACCAGGACCAGCATCGAGACGGTCCACGTGCCGGTCACGCCGCGCAGCACGCCGAACGTGAACGGCCCGCCGGCCGAGATCAGGTAGCCGATGCTCTGCGCCATCGCCGACAGCTTGGCGGTGTCCGCGCCGGACGACGTGCGCAGCGAGATCATCACCAGCGCGAGCGGGAACATGCCCATGCCGACGCCGATCAGCACTACCCACAGGCCGGGCGCGGCGGCGGGCGCGAGGGCCAGGCCCAGCACGCCGAGCACCGACAGCACGCCCAGCAGCAGGACCAGGCCGGACTGGCCGGGACGCCGCGCGGCCAGCGGCGGCACGATCAGGCTGACCGGCACGCCGAGCACCATCGTGATCGCGAGCAGCAGGC
>NZ_JBFAAX010000533.1:0-4095 GCF_040639995.1 Actinosynnema sp. NPDC023658
GCTGCCCCGGGCGGCACCGGCACGGATGGCACGGCGGCGGGCGGCGCGGGGTCGGGGTCGGCGGCGCGTTGCGAGGGGCGCTGGAACTTGGGCTCCGGCGCGGACCCGGCCGGACCGGCCCCACCGGCGGGTGGGCCGTGGCGCTCCAGCTGCTCCACGCGTTGCAGCAGGCCCGACTCGACGTCGCCCACGGACGGCAGCAGCATCCGCGCGGTCACCAGTTCGAGCAGCAGGCGGGGCGCGGTGGAGCCGCGCATCTCGGTCAGCCCCTGGTGCAGCACCTCGGCCCACCGGGTGATGGTCGCGGGCCGGGTCGCGTCGCGTTGCGCGACCATCTTGGCCAGCTCGTCGTCCGGCGCGGACACCAGGCCGCGCTGCGCCGCGTCCGGCACGGCGTGCAGCAGCACGAGGTCGCGCAGCCGGTCGAGCAGGTCGGAGGCGAACCGGCGCGGGTCGTGGCCCGCGTCGACCAGGCGGTCGATGGTGCCGAACACCCTCGACCCGTCGCCCTCCGCCAGGCCGTCGACCACGTCGTCGATCAACGCCACGTCCGTGACGCCGAGCAGCGAGATCGCCCGGTCGTAGCGCACCCCCTCGGGGCCCGCGCCGGACAGCAGCTGGTCCATCACCGACTGCGTGTCGCGCGCCGACCCACCGCCCGCGCGGATCACCAGCGGGAACACCGACGGGTCGACCGCCACGCCCTCGGCGGCGCAGTTGCGCTCCAGCAGCGCCCGCATCGAGCTCGGCGGGATCAGCCGGAACGGGTAGTGGTGCGTGCGCGAGCGGATGGTGGGCAGCACCTTGTCCGGCTCGGTGGTGGCGAAGATGAAGATGAGGTGCTCGGGCGGCTCTTCGACGATCTTCAGCAGGGCGTTGAAGCCCTGCGTGGTGACCATGTGCGCCTCGTCGATGATGAACACGCGGTACCGCGACTCGGCCGGCGCGTAGAACGCCTTGTCGCGCAGCTCGCGGGCGTCGTCCACGCCGCCGTGGCTGGCCGCGTCGAGCTCGACCACGTCCACGCTGCCCGGACCGTTGGGCGCGAGGCCGACGCACGAGTTGCACTCGCCGCACGGGTCGGGCGTGGGGCCCTTCACGCAGTTCAGCGAGCGGGCCATGATCCGGGCGCTGGACGTCTTGCCACACCCGCGCGGCCCGGAGAACAGGTACGCGTGGTTGACCCGACCGGCCGCCAGGGCGGTGCGCAGCGGTTCGGTGACGTGCTCCTGCCCGACGACCTCGCCGAAGGTCGCCGGTCGGTACTTGCGGTAGAGGGCGAGCGCCACGTCGGCGACCTTACCGGGAGGGTCCGACAAAGAAAGGGGACCCCGTGCACCCACCAGAGCCCGCTTATCCTTGCTGCCTTCCGGCCCTGGGGAGGTTCGCGAGATGTGTGCCGCACGAGGTCCGACGCAAGTGTAGCCGGTCGCCCCACTGGCTCTGTCCGGACCCACCGCACGCACGGGAGAATTTCACCGGTTAGTGGCACAACCCGGTGAAGGAGGAACCACATGAGGGCACTCGTCCTCGCGTGCACCGCCCTGCTGCTCGCAGCCGGCACGGCGGCGGCCGACCCGGTACCACCCCGGCACGCCATCGTGATCTGCCAGACCGCGAGCTTCTACGGCAACTACGACCACGCGTCCGGGCCGGTCGAGTTCAAGCGGACCCTGACCTACGGCAACAAGATCGGCCACACGCCCGGCGCCCACCCCGTCTACAACGGGTGGGCGGCGACCATGGACTTCGGCCCCAACGACTGGGGCTACCTGCGGCTCGAGTGCATCGGGGGGTACGACTCGTGGTGAGAGCAGCGTCGGTACTGGTCGCCGCGGCGGCCCTGGTGGTCACCGCGACCCCCGCACAGGCCGCCAACGGCACGGTGGGCGAACGCGAGACCGTGTGCGCCAACGACCTCTACGTCCGCACCGCGCCCAACGACGGCCCGTGGATGGGCACCCTCTACCGGGGCCAGACGTTCCTGGTGAAGGGCCCCAAGTCCGGCAACTACGTCTACGGCTTCGCCTACGGGCACATCAACGCGAACGGCTGGGTCGTCGACGGCTGGTTCTGCTAGCCGGCCGCGTCACCGGCCCAGCGCCGCGCTGAACAGCGGCACGGCGTGGTCCAGCGCATAGGCCATGCCCAGCGAAGACCCGCTGGAGAAGGCGTTGACCAGGTTCTCGTCCTCCAGGATCAACGCCTTCTCCGGCACCAGCGGGTTGCCCTTGAGCGGTGCGGCGTCGCCGCCGATCGGGAACAGCACGGTCAGGTCGGCGGCCAGCAGGTCCAGCCTCTCGGCCGAGATGTCGACGTAGAACGTGCCGGACGCCAGGTCCTCGACGTCCCGGCGCGGGGTGAAGCCGACGGCCCGCATGAAGTCGGCGCGCGGGTCGCCGGAGACGTACGCGCCGAACTTGCCGTCGAAGTACGCGCCGACGACGGCGGTCGTGCCGTCGAACTTCCGGTTCGCGGCGAACTTCGCGTCCAGGTCGGTGATGATCCTCTCGCCCTCGGCCACCTTGCCCAGTGCCTTCGCGACCAGCTCGACCTGCTGCCGCCACGACGTGCCGTACGGGATGACGTCCTTGGGTGCACCGATCGTGGGCGCGATCCCGGACAGCGTCTCGTGCTTCTTCTCGTCGTTGTCGGACCGGGTGTTCAGGATGAGGTCGGGCTGGAGCGCGGCGACGGCCTCGTAGTCGACCTCCGTGGTGCCCAGCAGCGTCGGCGCCTGCTGGTAGAGCCCCTCGGCCCACGGTCCGACGCCCTTGCCGCCGAACGCCAGCCAGTCGCTCGCGCCCACCGGCTGCACGCCGAGCGCGAGCGCGGTCTCGGCGTCCGACCAGCCCAGCGCCACGACCCGCTTGGGCGGCTGCTCGATCGTGACGGGACCGAACCGGGTGTCGACCGTCACGCCGGAGGACGCCCGACCGGCGTCACCACCGCCACCGCCACCGCCTCCGCAGGCGGCCAGCAACAGGGCGGACAGGACGACCACAAGACCACGCTTCATTAGGCAAGGCTAACCGAACACATCGGTGGCCTATGCAGGTGGCCCGCACGGCCGGGCGAGGTCGACGACCACCCGTTTTGGGCGGCGCACGGGGCCTCCGGTAGGCTCTCCTGCGGAGGATTCGCATAGTGGCCTAGTGCGCACGACTGGAAATCGTGTTGGGTTAACCCCCTCACGGGTTCAAATCCCGTATCCTCCGCAGCCAGAGCCCCGGCACCGTCAGGTGACCGGGGCTCTGTCGTTGGCGGGTACTCAGTTCGGGGCTCAATCGACGGCAGGATCAGGCTGCGGTGGGTCAACGCCGAGGTCCCGACGCACCGCCCCAAAGAACGCGCTGAGCGCCGTGTTGAAGTCGATCTCCTCGCTGGTCGGCTCCTCCTGCTCCTCCGCACCGGGTGGTTGGGCCAGCCCCCAGTCGAGAAGGCACTTGTAGACCTCCAAGGCTGTCTCCGACACTCCCTGCACCGCGAAGATCTGCAGTCGAAGGAAGCTCTCGAACGCGGGCAGTTGCCAGTGCGGCGGTAGGGAGGCCCCCTCGTAGCCGTGCTCGTGGATCCGCAGCGAACACTCACGCACCTTGGTGTAGAAGTCGATGTACGCCTCTCCGCGATGGTCCAAGGTGCGTTGGCCATCCTCACGAGCCCATAGCTCACGTTCGCGCTCTCGCTCGCGCTTCCACCTGAGGTCTTCTCTGCGGCTCGCGTTTCGGGCGGTCAGCAGCACACCCGTCAAGGTGGCAACAAGGCCCATGCCCGCCACAAGCAGCGGCACCCACAGTGGCGTCGTCCCCATCGACCTATCTTGCCCGGGCATGCCGGACCATGACACCGGCCGGGCCGCCGTCATCGTCGTCAGTCAGCCCCTCGGTGAGCCGGTGTCGCCAGCTCTCCGGCAGCGCAGCTGCGAGCGTGAGACGGTCGGGGAACTGTCCCGTCCCCCGGTGCCTCTCTGGCCGCTTCCCTGCCTGGTTCCCTGTCGGGGGTCTAGACGAGTAATGCGTAAGACGGGGTGAGGTCCGGAGACGGACGAAGGGTGTTCAAGATCCGTTTGTGACGACAGACCTGAACACCCTTCTC
>NZ_JBFAAX010000534.1:0-3347 GCF_040639995.1 Actinosynnema sp. NPDC023658
CTGGTCATGGTCACCAGGATGCGCTCCGCGGTCCCGGTCGCCGCGTCGCGGAGCAGGAAGCCGAGCTCCGGGCGGAACGTCTGGTTGGTGATCTTGTTCTGCCAGGAGTCCGCGGGCATCGGGGCCGCACCCCAGTAGTCCTCGTACGAGGAGTTCCGGACGGACCGGAATTCCTCGTCGTTGCCCGGCGACCACGGCTCGACGCGCAGCCCGTCGGGCACCGGGGCGTTGCCGATCGCGTCCCCGAGCGGGTGCTTCATGTGCTGGAAGTAGCGGACCGGGGTGAAACCCTGGGAGCGGACGAGCTCGGCCAGGCCGGCGACGTGCTCGGCCTTGTGCACGTCGACCACGAGCGCGGCCGTCGGGTGGTGCAGCGCGTGCAGCACCTTCGCCGCCTCGACCCCCGCCCGGAGGAGGGTGGTGCCGACGCCGCGGCGCCGGTGGTCGGGGTGCACGCCGCCGTCGAGGAAGACCCGGTGGACCGCCTCCGCGGACGGCTTGAAGCGCACCTTCACGTAACCGACCATCACGTCGCCGTCGAACGCGGCCAGGCTCCCGCGCTCCAGGTCGGCGTAGGGGTCGACTAGCTCCTGGAGCGTGTCCTCCTCGGTGTAGTTCTCCCCGATCCGGTCCACGGCCTCGATGGCGTTGAGCAGGTCGGCCGAGGACCTGGCGTCACCACGGGTGAGCGGCCGCCACGTCAGGGCGGTGGAGTCGTCTCGCACGCGCCGGACGGTAGCCCCTGGACGCGTCGGCTGTCGCCCGCTTTCCCGACCGGGTCCGGAGACGCACGCGAGGCCACCGTCCCGAGTGGCCGTCAACGACCCTTCACGCCTCGGCGGCCTCCCAGGCGTCGCCGATGCAGCCCTCCTCGTAGGCCCACCACTCGTCGGCCTTGCCGTCCTTGAGCATCCTCTTCACCGCGGCGAGGTCGACCTCCGGCGGGACGTCGAGCGCAACCATCCCGTACTGCGCCAGCCCCTCGCCCTCCACGCCGAGGGCGGCGAACATGTCCAGCACCCGCTGCCTGTCACCCGCGAGCGGGCCTTTCCGGTACACGATCAACCGGATCGTGCAGTGGCCCGACCACTCGACCCGTTCCACGACCCGCAACACGCCATCCTCGTCGGCACGCACCCGGACGACATCGCCCGCCGCCACGTCGGGGGCGAACCACGGGATGTTGTCCAGCCGGACGTGGTCCCGCTCCGGCAACGGGATGGCCCACAGGCCTTCGGTACCCACCGGAGGCCACCCGTCCTCGTCGGTCGGGAGATCGAACACCACCTTGACCCTGTCATCGCCCCACTGCTCGGTCACGCCCCGAGCATGCCACCGCGCGGACCGACCTGTCCGTGGCCGTCATCGGGCACGACTGCGGTGGGGGCGCGATACCCTGCCCGCGGTGCCTCGAAGCGCGTGACCGGAGGAGTCGGTGCTGGGATGACGGCAGGGCGACCGATGCCCACGCAGGACGACGTGCTCGAGTACTTCGACACGCTGTCGAACTGGGGGCGGTGGGGCGAGGACGACGAGCTCGGCACGCTGAACCACATCACCGACGACGTGCGGTTGGCGGCGGCGCGGGCCGTGCGGCACGGCAGGAGCGTGTCGTGCGCGTGGGAGGTCTCCGTGCCGGGGGAGATGGAGCGGTCGACCACGACGTGCCCCTGCGCCGCCGACATGCCGGGTGCCGAGAACATGCCCGTGCCCGCGTTCCACGCCGACCGGCGCTGGGGCTTCTCGTCCGAGCGGCTCGGCCTCACGTTCCACGGCAACACCGTCACCCACGTGGACTCGCCGTGCCACCTGTTCTGGGACGGCAAGACGTACAACGGGCGGCCGCACTCGGTGGTCGACGCGGCGACGGGATCGGCGTGGGCGGCCGTCACGGCGGCGGCGAACGGGATCGTCACGCGCGGCGTCCTGCTGGACATCGCGGAAGTCCGCGGTGTGCCGTGGTTGGAACCGGGGCAGGGCGTGTTCCCCGACGACCTCGAAGAGGCCGAGCGTCGCCAGGGTGTGCGGGTGCGGCCCGGCGACGCGGTGCTGTTGCGGACCGGCTACGGCCGCTCCCGGCACGAGGCCGGTCCGGCCGGCGGCTTCACGCAGGCCGGTTGGCACGCGTCCTGCCTGCCGTGGCTGCACGACAGGGAAGTCGCGCTGATCGGTGCCGACACGCCGCAGGACGTGCAACCGTCGGGCTACGACGACGTGTTGATGCCGGTGCACGCGGTGAGCCTGGTCGCGATGGGGCTGTGGCTGCTCGACAACTGCGACCTGGAGGCGTGCGCGGCGACGGCGACCGAGCTCGGCCAGTGGGACTTCCACCTCGCGGTCGCGCCGGTCCGCTTCGCCGGCACGTCCGGCAGCCCGGTCAACCCGATCGCCACCTTCTGACAGACCGCGCCGTGCCGAACGCGTCGAGCGCACGGCACCACCGGTCACGCGCTCCTGGATGCCCTCCCGGTGTCGACGCCTGCGGTGTCGCCGGGAGTGACGCGCATGTCCCGGATGTACCAGTCGAGCTGTGTGCCGTCTTCGGTGCGCGTGCGCCGGTCGTGGGTGAACCCGGCCCGCCGGGCGACCGCGGCCGACGCGGCGTTGTCCGGCTCCACCCGGATCACCGCCTCCCTGCCGCCCTCACCGGCGCCGTAGCGGCAGGCCAGGTCGACGGCGCGGGTGGCCAGGCCGCGTCCCCGCCAGGACGGGTACAGGCCGTAGGCGACGTTCACCTGACCGGGAGCCAGGCCGGGCAGCTCGAACCTCAGGTCGATCGTCCCCGCGAGCGTCTCCTGCGCGCCCACCCGGATGCCGAAAGCCCGGAGCGGTCCGGCCGTCGTCCACTGCTCCTCGCAGTGCAGGAGGTAGGCCCTGACCCGCTTGAGCGTGCTGGGCGAGCCGCTGAGCCAGCGCACCAGCGGCTCGTCCTCGCCGGCGAAGTGCGCCTCCGCGTCGTCCGGGCGCAGCGGGGAGATGGTGATCAACCCGTCGGACAACCTCACCTCGTGCATCGGACGATTCTCGACGGCCCCGGTCGCGGCGCGTCACCGGGGTGGCCGACCCGTGGCGTCGGCCAACACCGTGCGTGCCAGGTCGCGCAACCAGATGTGGGCGTGGTCGGTGTCGTAGCGCTGGTGCCACGACAGGTACACGGGGGCCGGCGGCAGGTCGAGGGGGAGGGGCAGCAGGACCAGGTCGAGGTCCGCGACCGCTGAGCGGGCCGTCGACTCGGGAGCGGTGACGAGGAGGTCCGTGTCGCGGACGAAGGCGAACGCGGCCGCCTCGCCGGGCACGGCCCCCACCACGCGCCGCGTGAGCCCGAGTCGGGCCAAGGCCTTGTCGAG
>NZ_JBFAAX010000534.1:3357-4080 GCF_040639995.1 Actinosynnema sp. NPDC023658
CGAGCCTCCCGCGACGCGAGACGGTGAGGTGCTCGGCCGCGGCGTACCGCGCGGCGGTGACGGTCTTGACGCGGGTCAGCGGGTGGCCCCGCCGCACGACGACGACGGGAGGGGTCTCGGCCACCTTCTCGGCGCGGACGTCCGGGGCGGCGGGGAGGCCCGCGTTGGCCTCCAGGTCGATCTCGCCGCGACGCAGCTCGGGCGTGTCGACGCTCGACTCCGCGATGAAGCGCAGCCGCACGCCCGGCGCCTGCCTCCGCACGGCCGCGAGCAGTGCGGGACCGGCGAGGGCGACCAGCGAGTCGTGCCAGCGCAGGGTGAAGGTGCGGTCGAGCGTCGTGAGGTCGAGCTCACGACTCGGCGCCAGCACGCCGCGCACCTGCTGGAGCAGTTCGTGGACCTGTTCCCGGACCGCGATCGCGTACGGCGTCGGGGTCATCGTCCGCCCGGTGCGCACCAGGATCTGATCGCCGGTCGTGCGTCGGATCCGACCGAGGCTCCGGCTCATCGCGGGGGCGGTGACGTGCAGGCGCTCGGCTGCCGCCGCCACGCTGCCTTCCTCCAACAAGGCGTCGAGGGCGGCGAGCAGATTCAAGTCCAATTGCATGGCGGTAATCCTAGACGTGCTTTACCTGCACTTGCAGTTAATCCAGACCGTGAATACGGTCGAAGTACCGGCGCGGGAAACACCACGACCGCTTCGCCCGGTTCACCTCATCACCC
>NZ_JBFAAX010000535.1:0-4070 GCF_040639995.1 Actinosynnema sp. NPDC023658
ACCTCCCGTATTCCGCGCGGGCGGCTTCCACAGCCCCCGACCCCACGACCCACCCCCCGCGCGGGCCCCCCCCCCCCGGGGGGCCCCCCCCCCTTCTGCTGTGCGGCGGCGTCGCGTGACGCCGTGCGGCGGGGTCACGTGATGCGTTCGAGCAGGGGCCGCACGCGGGGTGGCACGGGCGTCGACAGCGCGATCGACGTGGACAGCCGCTGCACGCCCGGCACGTCCACGATCGAGTCGATCACCCGTTGCAGGTCGGCGTTGGACCGGGCCACGACCCGGGCGAACAGGTCACCGGGGCCGGTCGTCGCGTGCACCTCGCACACCTCGTTGATCGCGGCCAGCCCCTCCGACACCTCGTGCCGCCGGCCCTGGGCGATCTCCAGCACGGCGAACGCGGTCAGCCCGTAGCCCATCGCGGCCAGGTCGAGCGCCGGCGGGAAGCCGGTCAGCACGCCGCGCGCCACCAGCCGGTCCAGCCGGGCCTGCACCGTGCCGCGGGCCACGCCCAGCCGCCGCGAGCACTCCAGCACGCCGAGCCGGGGTTCGTCGGTGAGCAGCAGCAACAGGCGTGCGTCCAGAGCGTCGACGACCTGGTCAGAGTGTTCAGTTTGCGCGTCGGAAGCCATGGACCACTGTACAAGACGACCAGCGAAACAAGGGACTGTTGCGCACCCTGACCAGCAGTGCACATCCTGTGGGGCATGACGCAGCAGCTTGACGACGTGAGCTACGACCAGCTCCGCCAACTCGTGGGCCTGGTCGACTACGACGGGACGCGCGACCCGTTCCCCGTCCGCTCGATGGACGCCGTGGTCTTCGTGGTCGGCAACGCGACCCAGACCGCGTGGTTCTACCAGGTCGCCTTCGGGATGCAGCTCGTCGCGTACTCCGGGCCGGAGACCGGGCAGCGGGACCACAAGTCCTTCGTGCTCAAGTCGGGCTCGGCGCGGTTCGTGATCAACGGCGGGGTCCGGCCGGACAGCCCGCTGCTCGACCACCACCGCAAGCACGGTGACGGCGTGGTGGACCTCGCGCTGGAGGTCGCCGACGTCGACCGGTGCGTCGAGCACGCGCGCGCCCAGGGCGCGACCGTCCTCGAAGAGCCGCACGACCTCACCGACGAGCACGGCACCGTCCGGCTCGCGGCCATCGCGACCTACGGCGAGACCCGCCACACCCTCGTCGACCGGTCCCGGTACCGCGGTCCGTACCTGCCCGGGTACGAGGCCCGGGAGAGCACGGTCGTGCGCCCGGCGGGTGCGCCGAAGCGGCTGTTCCAGGCGGTCGACCACTGCGTGGGCAACGTCGAGCTCGGCCGGATGGACCACTGGGTCGAGTTCTACAACAAGGTCATGGGCTTCGTGAACATGGCGGAGTTCATCGGTGACGACATCGCCACGGACTACTCGGCGCTGATGAGCAAGGTCGTCTCCAACGGCAACCACCGGGTGAAGTTCCCGCTCAACGAGCCGGCCGTGGCCAGGCGGAAGTCGCAGATCGACGAGTACCTGGAGTTCTACGAGGGCGCGGGCGTGCAGCACATCGCACTCGCGACCAACGACATCGTCGCCACGCTGACCGCGATGCGCGCGGCCGGTGTCGAGTTCCTGGAGACGCCCGACTCGTACTACGACGACCCGGAGCTGCGGGCGCGCATCGGTCAGGTGCGGGTGCCGATCGAGGTGCTCAAGGAGCACCGCATCCTGGTCGACCGGGACGAGGACGGCTACCTGCTGCAGATCTTCACCAAGCCGATCGGTGACCGGCCCACCGTGTTCTACGAGCTGATCGAGCGGCACGGGTCGCTCGGCTTCGGCAAGGGCAACTTCAAGGCGCTGTTCGAGGCGATCGAGCGGGAGCAGGAGCGCCGGGGCAACCTGTAGCGGCGTGCGGAACCGTCGGGGCGACCTCGACGTTGGTTCGGCAACGGGCCGGTCCGGGCATCCCGGGCCGGCCCTTCGCGCAGAGAACCACGACATTGCCCCTACCAGGTGCGCCGGGACCGGTACGCTCGGTGCGGGGCAATCTCACACAGCATTCACCTGGAGGGTGGCATGGGGCTCGCGGTACGGGTCACCGCGGTGCTCCCGCTCGTCGGAGCGGTGGCCACGGCCGTGGCGTTGACCGGCGCGGCCTTCTTCACCGTGGCCCAAGCGGGGTGCGCGGACACCGGCCGGTTCGTGGAGCGCGACGGCGTGGTGGAGTTCGTCGGCGGGTGCGTGGACGGCAACGAGCTGCCCGCCGTGCCGCGGGTGGAGAACGCGCGGTACGACGTCAAGCCCTGAGTTTTCCGGCGGTGGGCGTTCCGGGCGGTGGTCCGCCTGGGTGATAGTGGACCCATGTGTCGCAACATCAGGGTGCTCCACAACTTCGAACCGCCCGCCACCGAGGACGAGGTCCGTGCGGCGGCGGTGCAGTACGTGCGCAAGGTGAGCGGGTCGGCGCGTCCGTCGGCGGCGAACCAGGAGGCGTTCGACGCCGCCGTCGAGGCGGTGGCCGAGGCCACGCGCGTGCTGCTCGACGCCCTCGTCACCCAGGCCCCGCCCCGGGACCGCGAGGTCGAGGCCACCAAGGCGAAGGAACGCTCGGCCGCCCGCTTCGGCCCCCGCTGACCCCGCCCCCACCCGCGTGTCCTACCTCCGGGCCACGCGTGTCCTCCGTTCGCGTCGCGAGAGTCCTACGTTCGGAACGCGAGAGTCCTACGTCCAGGACACCCGAGTTGAACGCTCAGGACAGCACGAACCCCGCGCCCGTGGTGCTTGAGCGCGGGGTCGGCGTGCTCCGAGCGTTCAACTCGGGTGTTCCGAACGCAGGACACGCGTGACGCGGACGTAGGACACGCGCGGCTGGACAGGTGGGTCAGGCCAGGGCGGAGAGGAGGTCGGAGACCAGGTCGTCGGCCGACTCGATGCCCACCGAGATGCGGACCAGGTCGGACGGCACCTGGAGCAGCGAGCCGGCGGTGCTGGCGTGCGTCATCCGGCCCGGGTGCTCGATCAGCGACTCCACGCCGCCCAACGACTCCGCCAGCGTGAACAGCTTCGTGCGGGAGCAGACCTGGAGGGCCGCCTCCTCGCCGCCCGCGACGGTGAACGAGATCATCCCGCCGAACCGGCGCATCTGCTTCGCCGCGACCTCGTGACCGGGGTGCTCGGGCAGGCCCGGGTAGTAGACGCGGGTCACCTTGGGGTGCCGGACGAGGGCTTCGACGACCTTCTCGGCGTTGTCCGAGTGCTTCTCCATGCGCACTTCGAGCGTCTTGATGCCGCGCAACGTCAACCACGCGTCGAACGGACCGGGCACCGCGCCCGCGCCGTTCTGCAGGAAGCCGAACTGGGCGTCCAGCTCGTCGTCGGACGTGACCAGCGCGCCGCCGATGACGTCGGAGTGCCCGCCCACGTACTTGGTGGTCGAGTGCAGCACGACGTCCGCGCCCAGCTCCAGCGGGCTCTGCAGGTACGGCGAGGCGAACGTGTTGTCGACCACCAGCTTCGCCCCGGCCGAGTGCGCGACCTGCGCGAGCAGGGCGATGTCCGCGATGTTGAGCAGCGGGTTGGTCGGCGTCTCGACCCAGATGACCTTGGTGTTCGGGCGGACCGCCGCACGGACCGCGTCGACGTCGGACAGCGGCGCCGGGGTGTGCTCGACGCCCCAGTGCGACAGCACCTTGTCGATCAGCCGGAACGTGCCGCCGTAGGCGTCGTTCGGGATGACGACGTGGTCACCGGGACGGCACATCGCGCGCAGGGCCGTGTCGGTCGCACCCATGCCCGAGGCGAACGCACGGGCGTGCCGCCCGCCCTCCAGCGCCGCCAGGCACTCCTCCAGCGCGGCCCGGGTCGGGTTGCCGGTGCGGGAGTACTCGAACCCCCCGCGCAGGCCGCCGACGCCGTCCTGGGCGTAGGTGGAGGTGGCGTGGATCGGCACGATGACCGAGCCCGTGGCGGGGTCGGGGTCCTGCCCGGCGTGGATAGCCCTGGTCGCGAAACCGTAGTGGCCGGTGTCCGTCATGTCCTTAGGGTACGGCGGCCGAAATGGCAACCGCCCGTCGGCCGGATGGCCGACGG
>NZ_JBFAAX010000536.1:0-1410 GCF_040639995.1 Actinosynnema sp. NPDC023658
ACCTCGGGCTGCAGCTGAGCCCGACAAGGCGAGCAGCCACCCGTGAGGTGAGCTGACAACTCCACAGCCGCCGCCCCGGCGGGCGCGGTGAGCACCATGGCCGACTGGAACCCGCCGAAACCGCTGCCGACGGTCAGCACGGCGTCCACCCGGAGCTGCCGCGCCACCAGCGGCACGTAGTCGAGGTCGCACTCCGGGTCCGGCTCGTGCAGGTTGGCCGTCGGCGGGATCACGCCGTGCTCGACGGCCAGCGCGCAGGCGGCGATCTCGATCGACCCGATCGCGCCGAGCGAGTGCCCGACCATCGACTTGATGGAGCTGATCGGCGTGCGGCGGGCGTGCTCGCCCAGGGCCAGCTTGAACGCCGCCGTCTCGTGCCGGTCGTTCTGCCGGGTGCCCGAACCGTGCGCGTTGACGTAGTCCACATCGGACGGTGCGAGGCGCGCTCCGTCGAGCGCCACCCGGATCGCCTCGGCCATCTCGCGGCCGTCGGGCCGCAGCCCGGTCATGTGGAAGGCGTTGCACCGGGACGCGTGCGCGCGGATCTCCGCGTAGACGTGCGCTCCCCGCCGCACCGCCCGGTCGCGCTCCTCCAGCACGAACATCGCCGCGCCCTCACCGAGCACGAAACCGGTGCGGCTGCGGTCGAACGGCCGGGACGCGTGGGCCGGGTCGTCGTTGCGCGGCGTGGTGGCCTTGATCGCGTCGAAGCACGCCACGGTGATCGGCGAGATGGGCGCGTCGGTGGCGCCGGCGAGCATCACGTCCGCGGAGCCCTCGCGGATCAGCTCGGCGGCGTGCCCGACGGCGTCCAGGCCGGACGTGCAGCCGGTGGAGACCACGCCCGCGGGGCCTTCCGCGCCCACCGCCCAGGCGACCTCGGCCGCGATCGAGCTGGGCACGGCGTAGTCGTACAGGTGGGGCACGCCGCGGGTGTGGTCCACCAGCCAGTTCCGGCCCGCGGCGCTGACCACCGCGTACTCCCGCTCCAGGCTCGTCGTGCAGCCGACCGCGCTGCCGACCGTGACGCCGGTGCGCAGCGCGTCCTCGTCGGACAGCTCCAGCCCGCTGTCCCGCACCGCCTCGTTCGCGGTCACGACGGCGAACTGGGTGGCCCGGTCCATCCGCCGCCGCTCCTGCCGCGTCAACCCGTGCTCGGCGGGGTCGAAGTCCACCTCGGCGGCGATCCTGGAGCGGAACGGCGAGGCGTCGAAGGTGGAGATCGGCCGCGTCGCGGTCCGCCCGGACACCACCAGCTCCCAGAACGCCTTCGTCCCGACGCCGCCCGGCGCGATCACACCGATCCCGGTGATCACCACGCGTCTGCTCATCCGGTCCCCCCTCGTCCTTCCCCTCGCCGCCCCACCCTGACCTGGTCGGATCGAGGCGCGCTCGGGCCGCCGCTGGAAC
>NZ_JBFAAX010000536.1:1420-4063 GCF_040639995.1 Actinosynnema sp. NPDC023658
GCCGCCGCGCGTCGCCGCGGGGCCGCCCGGGCCCCCCCCCCCCCCGCCCCCCGGCGCCGCCCCCCCCCCCCGCGGCCGGAGGATCCGACCCGGCGCCGGGCGGAGGAGGGGACGTGTCGCTGGACGGACGGGTCGCGGTGGTCACCGGTGGCACCAAGGGGCTCGGGCGGGGCATCGTCGAGGCGTTGTCGGCGGAGGGGTGCCGAGTGGTGTGCGCCGGGCGTGACGCGGCGGGCGTGGCCGACCTGGTGGGTGAGGACGCGGTCTTCCACGAGGTCGACGTGCGGGACGCGGGGTCCGCGACCGCGCTGATGGCCGCCGCCCGGGACCGCTTCGGCCGGATCGACGTGCTGGTGGCCAACGCCGGGATCAGCCACCCCGGCCCGGTCGCCGCGGCGGACCCGGAGCGGTGGGCGGACGTGGTGGCCACCAACGTGCTCGGCACGTTCCACTGCGTGCGGGCGGTGGTGCCGCACCTGGAGGAGGCGGGCGGCGGGCGGATCATCACGATGTCGTCCGCGCTGGCCACCCGGGTCGCCGCCGGCGCGTCGGCCTACTCTGCGTCCAAGGCCGCGGTCGAGGCGTTCACCAAGGTGTGCGCGGTCGAGCTGGCCGGGCGCGGGATCACGGTGAACTGCCTGGCGCCCGGCTTCATCGGCACGGGCATGGGTGCACGGCTGGCCGCCGACGACCGGGTGTGGCCGCACTACGAGCGCAAGCTGGCGCTGGGCAGGCTCGGCCGGGCGGACGAGGTGGCCAGGGCGGCGGTGTTCCTGGCCGGTCCGGACAGCTCCTACGTCAACGGGCACGTGCTGGAGGTCAACGGCGGCCTCATCTGGTGACCGCCGCCCTGACCGCCGACCCGTGACGACGACCCGCAGCCGCCGACCCGCGACCGCTGTCAGGCCAGGCAGGTCAGCGGTTTCCCGCCGTTGAACGCCACCATCTCCGCGAACACCGGTGCGGACGGCAGGTGGGCGCCCGGTGCGAGGCCCGCCTCCTCGGCGTAGGCGCGGTGCAGGTTCGCGACCAGCCGCTCCGGGTCGAGCAGCCCGGCGAACCCGCCCAGGTCGGCCTCCAGCGCCACCTCCAGCGGCGACAGCCCGGCCGCGACGCCCGCCGCCGCCAGGTCCAGCACCCAGCGCAGGTAGGCCTCGGTGGCGTCGAACACCTCCGGGCCGCACACCGGCCCGTGCCCGCACACGACGGTGACCGGGTCCAACGCGCGCAGGGCGTCGATCGCACCCAGCGAGCCCCGCACCGAACCCATCAGGCAGAACGGCGTGCAGCCGGACAGCACCACGTCCCCGGCGAACAGCACCCGCTGCTCGGGCAGCCACGCGACGACGTCGTTGTCGGTGTGCGCGGGACCGACGTGGAGCAGCCGCACGACCAGGTCGTCCACGTGGACGGTGAGCCGGTCGGTGAACGTCACCGACGGCAGCGCCGGCGTCAGCTCGCCCCAGTCCACCTCCGGCCAGACCGCGGTCAGCGCCAGTCCCCTCGCCGCCATCTCCTCCCGGGCCCGCTCGTGCGCGACGACGGCCGCACCGGCGAACACGGAGTTGCCGAACGTGTGGTCGCCGTGGTGGTGGGTGTTGACCACCACCGACGGCGGCACGGGCGACACCGCCCGGACCGCGTCGCGCAGCCGCTCGGCCCGTCGCTGCGTCGCGGCCGTGTCGATCACGGCCGCCGCGCCACCCCGGACGAGCACACCCGCGTTGCCCACGCACCAGCCACCGTCGGGCTGCTCGTGCGCGAACACGCCGTCGGCCAGCTCCTTCACGCCGGGCCGCCCGACACCACGACCTCGCACAGGTGCGGGTCGCCGTCCGCGACCTCCGACACCCGCGCCGCGGCGCGGAACCACTCCTGCCGCACCGCCCGCTCGAACAGCTCGGCGCTCTCCCACTCCGCGACGTTGAGGTACACCGCCGGGTCGCGCCTGGACCGCAGGAGCCGGAAGCGCAGCAGTCCCGGCTGCTCGCGGAAGAAGTCGGAGACCGACCGGTAGAGGCGCTCCAGGTCCTCCGGGGCGCCGTTGAGCACGAGCTTGTTGACGAACACCACCACGGGTCGCGTCCTCTCCGACGAACGGGTCTGCCGTGCACCGCCTCCGATGGTCGGCCGCCCCGCTCGAACCCCGGTACAGCGCCGGCTGCGCTCCACCGCGGTTCGAGCCGCCCCGCCTAGCGTCCTGGTGGCCGTGCGCACCGACCGAGGAGGCCAGGCACATGCCCGTGCCGCACCAGCGCGACCCGGAGGTCAGCCGGACGCGCCTGAGCCGGTGGTGCTCGACCCACGTCGCCGGTGGTGAGCCGGTCTCGATCGGCCCGATCGAGGTCCCCGACGGCGGCTTCTCCACCGAGACGCTCATGTTCGACCTGTCCTGGCGCGGTCCGCGGGGGCGTCGGGTGCGGCGGCTGGTCGCGCGGATCGCCTCACCGGCCTACCGGGTGCACCCCGAGGCCCGCCTGGCCGAGCAGCACCGGCTGCTGGAGGTGCTCGGCCGCGACACCGACGTGCCCGTGCCGCCGGTCTACGGCCACGAGCCGGATCCCGACCTGCTCGGCGGGCCGTTCCTGGTCATGGGGCACGTGCCGGGCCGCGTGCCGCCGGACTTCCCGTCCTACCACCGGC
>NZ_JBFAAX010000537.1:0-4054 GCF_040639995.1 Actinosynnema sp. NPDC023658
GCCCACACCGCCCCCCCCGCCGGTGACCCACGTCCGGAACGTGCGAGTTCAACGCTCGGGAGCGGTCAGCAGGGGCTGAACTGGGACGTCGAGCCCTCGGTGCCCAGGTCGATGCGGAGCGCGCCCCGCTCCTCCTGGACCGGGTAGACGACGCGCCAGTGGATGCAGTCGGCCCGGAGGTCCGCCGGGGCCCTGGCGACGTCCTGGGTGCTGGTGAACGTCATCATCACGCGCAGCCGCTCCGGCGACACCGACTCGATCCGGTGCACCAGGATCGACCCGTCCTGCGAGCTCTCGTAGTCCGACGTCCACTGCGTCTTCGGCGTCTCGCTCACCCGCCGCGCGGTCACGGTCTTGGTCCACAGCTCGTAGTCGTGGCCGTTGATCGCGTCGAAGAACCGCTGGAGCAGTTCCCGCACCCG
Organism: Actinosynnema sp. NPDC023658; assembly: GCF_040639995.1. NCBI lineage: Bacteria > Bacillati > Actinomycetota > Actinomycetes > Pseudonocardiales > Pseudonocardiaceae > Actinosynnema > Actinosynnema sp. NPDC023658. The sequence continues at coordinate 423 of NZ_JBFAAX010000537.1, forward strand.
CTGGCCGTCCGGGTGCTGCGCCGCGTCGATGCTCAGCTGCACCGCGCCGCTGCCCGGCAGGGCACTGCGCGGCACGGAGCTGGACGACCCCGAGTCGGGCGCCGCGACCTGCTCCCCCTGCGCCACACCGGGCCGCTGGTAGGCCTCGCGGGCCAGCACGCCCACCCCCGCGGCGGCGGCGGCGACCAGCACCACGACGGGGAGCAGCACACGTGCGGACACACCCAGGAGCGTGCCACAGCGACCGGGCGTACGGATAATCACCCGTACGGACCAGCGAGAACCCGCACACTGCGGTTTGACAGCCCGGAATTACCACCGTCAATGGTTCCGATGTGAAGTAATGGGCCCTTTCCCGCCACTTTGGCGGTTCCGGCGTTCCGTAATGCGGTCCAGAGCTTCTCCGGACCCGTGCGGCACGCACCGTGACGGAGCTGGAGGTTCAGTGGTAAAAAGCCTGAAACCGCAGGTCACGAGGGTCGGACGTGAAGAACGATCGCGTTTCGTTTAGTGCTTCACGGTAGTCGATTGCCGCTCTTACGAGCTGTTAAACATGCCGTCCGGGTGAAGTTCGCGTGCCTATGTGTACCCGCAGTGCGGATCCGAGCAGGGCTCATGCGCACGAATGGACGCCAAGCACCCCCGAAATGGTGGATTGGCCAATAGGCGGTTGCCGTGGGGGAATGTGGCAGTCAGGAAAACATCACAGGAGGCGAATATCCCGTGGATCTCCGCTATGAGGCCTACTGCTTCGCGGACCGTCTGTTCTACGACGTGCAAAGCCACGCGGAAACCGCCGAAGACGATTTCTTGCAGGTGCTCCCCGCGTTGCCCGAGGGTTGGACCCAGGGCGACCGCAACATCTGGCGCCACCTGCACCCCGACGGGGTGATGCTGCCGAAGCAGGGCTGGAAGGTGCACGTCTCCGCCACCGTGCTGAACGCCGGCGAGGTGCTGCTGAAGTCCTACGAATACCTGATCGCGCGCCGCATCCCGTTCAAGTACCTGCGCACCCAGTCAATCGTGCTGGCCCGCAACTCGAAGTACGCGCCGCGTGAGGGCAGCGGAAAACTCATCACGATCTACCCGGCCGACGACGCCGAACTGGAATCGACGCTGGCCGAGTTGTCCGAGATCCTCAAGGGCCAACCGGGCGCGTACATCCTCAGCGACCTCCGCTACGGCGCCGGCCCCCTGTTCGTCCGCTACGGCGGGTTCGTGGAGCAGTGGCTGGAGCGGGACGGCAAGCGGGTGCTGGCCATCGAGGGCCCGGACGGCGCACTCGTGCCCGACCAGCGCAAGCCGACCTTCTGGGTGCCCGACTGGGTGAAGCTGCCCGCGTGCCTGGAGGAGCACCTGACCGCGCGCCGCGCCGGTGACGCCGACGCGTTCCCGTACAAGGTCGTCCAGTCGCTGCACTTCTCCAACGGCGGCGGCGTGTACGAGGCGGTCCGCAAGGCCGACGACCAGGAGGTCGTGCTCAAGGAGGCGAGACCGCACGCCGGGCTCGACCGGGAGAACGTCGACGCGGTGGCCCGGCTGCGCCGCGAGCACGCGATGCTGACCAAGGTCGCCGGGATCCCCGGCGTGCCCGAGGTGTACGAGCACTTCACCGCCTGGGAGCACGAGTTCGTGGCCATGGCCCGGGTGCCGGGCCGCCCGCTGGGGCAGTGGCTGGGCCACAACTACCCGCTGACCCACCACGTGGTCACCGAGGACGCGATCGCCGCGTACACCGAGCGGGCGCTCAAGGTGGTCTCCGACGTCGAGCGGATCGTGGCCGACGTGCACGAGCGCGGCGTCGTGTTCAGCGACCTGCACCCGCTCAACGTGCTGGTGGACGACGACGACACGGTCGCGCTGATCGACTTCGAGCTGGCGTTCGGCGTCGAGGAGAACGGCAGGCCCGCGCTCGGCGCACCCGGCTTCCAGGCTCCGCCGGACCGCACCGGCTTCGACATCGACGAGCACGCGCTGGCCGCGCTGCGCCTCTACGTCTTCCTGCCGCTCAACGCCGTGATCGAGCTGGCGCCGGTGAAGCTGCGCTCGCACGTGGACTTCATCCAACGCCGGTTCGGCCTCTCCGACGAGTACTGCGCGAAGATCATCGACGGCCTGGCGCCGCGGGTCGACGTGCCCACCGGACCCACCACCACCGCGCTCGACGTGCCGGAACCCGACTGGGACGTGGTCCGCAAGTCCATCGCCGCGGGCATCCTGGCCAGCGCCACCCCGCAGCGCACGGACCGGCTGTTCCCCGGCGACGTGGAGCAGTTCGAGGTCGGCGGTTCCGGGTTCGGCTACGGCGCGGCGGGCGTGCTGCACGCGCTCGACGTGACCGGCATGGGCCGGTTCCCCGAGCACGAGCAGTGGTTGCTCGACGCGGTGCGCCGCGACCCGCCGAAGGAGCCCGGCTTCTTCACCGGCGCGCACGGCATCGCGCACGTGCTGGAGAACTTCGGCCACCACGACCTGGCCGACGAGCTGGTCCGCTCCTACGCCCAGATGCTGCCGGACACCCACGACCACGGCATCAGCGCGGGCCTCGCGGGCATCGGCCTGAACCTCCTGCACTTCGCGCGCACCCGTGACGACGAGTCCTACGCCACCCAAGCGCTCGAACTGGGCCGACGGCTCGACACCGCGCTCGCGGACGTCGAACCGCCCGGTCAGAAGGCCCGTGCGGGCTTCGAGCACGGCTGGTCCGGCCCGGCGCTGCTGTTCCTGCGGCTGTTCCAGCGCACGGACGACCGCCGTTGGCTCGACCTGGGCGTGCGGGCCCTGGAGCGGGACCTGGCCGAGACGATGACCGCGTTGGACGGCTCGACGCAGGTCCGCGACGGCAACTTCCGCAGCCTTCCGTACGTCGGCATCGGCAGCGCGGGCATCGCGCTGGTGCTCAACGAGTACCGCATCGCCGCGCCGGACCTGCCCATCGTCGAACGGCTGCCGGAACTGGTCGGCAGCGCGACCGGCGAGTTCGTGATCCAACCGGCGTTGATGCTCGGCCGGGCGGGCCTGATGGCGACCCTCGCCCACGCGGGCGGCTCGTCGGAGGCGATCGACCGGCACCTCGCCGCGCTGGCCTGGCACGCCGTCCCCTACCAGGAGGGCCTGGCGTTCCCGGGCATCCAGTTGCGGCGGCTCTCGATGGACGTCGACACCGGCAGCGCGGGCGTGCTGCTGGCCCTCGGCGCCACCCTGGACGGCACCCCGGTGTTGCCGTTCCTCACAGCCCCGGTCCCTACAGACCGGTAGCAGTAACCCGTTTCATTCCCCCGATTTGAGGAGTCACCATGGACTTCATCCTCGACCTCCAGGACCTCGAGACCCCCGAGGCCCAGTCCAACGCCATGGCGAGCGGCGGCAGCAGCGGCGGCGGCAGCACGACGGCGTCCAACGCCTCGCTGCTGCTCCCCTGCAGCCACTCCACCGTGAGCCTGCTGGCCTGCTGATTCAGGCCGTCACACGGGTCGGGGTGAGCGGCGCAGTCGAAGTGCGCCGCTCACCCGATCCACCCGGGGGGGGGGGGGGCGGGCGGGGGGGCGCCCCCCCCACAATCGCCCCCGCCGCGGCGGCCCCCACAGAAAAAACCCAAAAAAAGAGTGAGAAAAGAGATGGTACACGAACAC
>NZ_JBFAAX010000538.1:0-4050 GCF_040639995.1 Actinosynnema sp. NPDC023658
GCGAGCTCGCGCTCCAGCTTCACCGCCCGCTCGTGCGCGGGCACGACCACCGCCGCCTGCCGGGCCGCGTCCCGTTCGGCCACCCACGCCCGCAGCTGCGGCTCCACCTCGGCGTACCGGTCGAGGTGGCGACGCGCCTCCCGCACCCGGCGCACCCGCTCGTGCCGGGCCCGGGCCTCCTGCCACTCGCGCTCCGCCTCCGCGCGGCGGGCCGACTCGCGGGCCGCGATCTGGTCGGCCTCGCGTTCGGCCTCGTCCAGCCGCTTGAGCAGCGAGCTCAGCCACTCCTGGTCGCCACCGCCCTCCGGCGGCTCCTCCACCGCGACCTCGGCCACCCGCTGCACGAGGTTGCGGTGTTCGACGCCGAGCTGCTCGACCTCGCGCTTGCGCTCCCGCCGCCGGTCGCGGAACCACCTCTCCACGTCCAGGAAGCGCTCGGTGCCGAACAGCTTCTCCAGCAGCTTCTCCCGCTCGGCGGTCTCCGCCCGCAGGAACCTCGCGAACTCGCCCTGCGGCAGCAGCACCACCTGGAAGAACTGCTCGGCCGTCATCCCCAGCAGGCCCTCGACCTCGCGGGCCACGTCGTCGATGCGGCTGTGACCCTCGCCGGTCCACCCGCTGACCCACGTCAACGACACCTGCGCCTGCTGCCTGGTCGCGCCGTCGCCGCGCTTCTTCGGCCGCTCGTACTCGGGGCTGCGCTTGATCCGGAACCGCCTGCCGCGCACGGTCAGCTCCAGCTCCACGTGCGTCGGGGTGTCGCGGTCGGCGTAGTCGCAGCGCAGCCGCTTCACGTCGCCGCGCGCGCCGGGCACCTTGCCGAACAACGCGAACGCCACCGCGTCGAGCAACGTCGTCTTGCCCGCGCCCGTGTCGCCGTGCAGCAGGAACAGGCCGTCCGCGCCGAGCTGGTCGAAGTCGACCTCCTCCTGCCGCGCGTACGGGCCGAACCCGCTGACCGCCAACCGGTGCAGCTTCACGCGGCCTCCCCCAGGTCCACGACGGGGCTCACTGCTCGTCCTCCCGGGCGGCGGCGGCGAACGCCTCGCGCAGCAGGGCCAGCTCCCGCGGCCCCGGCTGGTCGCCGCGGACGTCCTCGATGAAGCAGCAGGCGATCTCCTCGTCGGTGCGGCCTCGCACCCGTTCCGCGAACCGCAGCTCGCCCGTCCGCCCGCCCTCCGGCCGCCACTCCACGTGCACCGCGTGCGGGAACCGGGTCTGCAACCGCCGCAACGCGTCCAGCGGGCGCACCCGGTCGGTCAGCGTCACCGACAGGAAGTGGTCCTCCACGGGCTCGTGGTCCGGGTCGAGCAGCAGGTCGTCCAGCGCGCCGCTCAGCGTCGACAACGCCCGCGGCACCGGCAGCGACCGCCGCTCCACCCCGGCCAGCCCGCCCGCGTCCAACTCCGCCAGCCACACCGACTTGTGGTGCCGCGCCTCGGAGAACGAGTACGCCACCGGGCTGCCCGAGTACCGCAGGTGCGCGGCCAGCGTCTGCTGCCCGTGCAGGTGGCCCAGCGCCACGTAGTCCACGCCGGAGAACACCGAGCCCGACACGTCCTGCACCCCGCCCACCGCGATGGTCCGCTCGGACTCGCACGGCTCGCCGCCGGTGACGAACGCGTGCGCCAGCACCACCGACCGCGTGCCCGACCGCCCGGCCAGGTCCTGCTTGATCCGCCGCATCGCCTCGGTCAGCACCCCGCCGTGGCCCTTCGCCTCGACGCCCAGCGCGTGCCGCGCCGTCTCCGGCTCCAGGAACGGGATCCCGTACACCGCCACCGGGCCGTGCTCGTCGGCGAACAGCACCGGGTCGTGCAGCTCGGCCACGCGGGTGCGCAGGTGCAGCCCGCCCGCCTCCGCGAACACGCCCAGGAAGCCCAACCGCGCCGCCGAGTCGTGGTTCCCCGGCGTGATCACGATCTTCGCGCCGGCCTCCCGGATGCGCTTGAGCACCCGCGAGCACACGGCGACGGCCTCGGCGTTCGGCACCGCCCGGTCGAACAGGTCACCGGCGACCACGACCACGTCGACCCGCTCGTCCGACACGGTGTCGGACAGGCCGCCGAGCACCGATTCCTGCTCTTGCAGCAGGTCACGGCCGTGGAAGGTGCGCCCCACGTGCCAGTCGGACGTGTGCAGGATCCTCACGCCGGCCACGCTAGGGCCGACCGGCGCTCCCATCCCTCAACCCCGTCGGCGTGTCGCTCGAACGTGTGGTCGGACGCAGTCCCGGTCCGATCCGGGGTTGCGCGATGATCAGGCCATGACAGCGGTCCTCAGCACTGCGGCGGTGGTCGTGGCGCTCCTGCTCGCGGGTGCGCTGGTGTTCCTGTGGCGGCTCTACCAGGACAGCGTGCGGCGCACCGACGCCGCGCTGGCCGCGGTGCAGGCCGAACGCGAACGCGGTGACGCGCAGTGGGCGGCGTTGCAGCGCTACGAGGTGGCGTTCTCCTCGGTCAGCGGACGCGGCGAGCTCGGGGAGAAGGTGCTCGTCGAGACCGCGCGGGTGCTGGGCCTGCGCGAGGGCATCCACTTCGACCTCCAGGTCGACGTGGCCGGCGGCGGCTCCGTGCGACCCGACCTGGTGCTCAACGTGGGCGGCGGGCGACGGGTGCCGGTCGACGCGAAGATGAGCATGGCCACGTGGGCGGAGGCGGTGGAGACCGACAACGCGGCCGAGCGCGTCGACGCGTTGCGGGTGCACGTGCGCAACATCCGGTCGCGGGCCGCGGAGCTGGCGGGCAAGGGCTACCAGCGGTGGGCCGACGCCATCTACGGGACGATCATGTTCGTGCCCAACGACGGCGCGGTCGTCGCCGCCCTGGACACCGACCCGGAGCTGCTGCGCTGGCTGCTGGACCGGCGGGTGTTCCTGTGCGGGCCGACCGGGTTCGCGGTGATCGCGTCCGCCGCGATGTTCGCCGTGACCGACCGCGCGCTGGCCGACGACGTGGAGCAGGTCAGGGCCGCCGCGTCCCGGGCGCACCGGGCCGCCGACGGGGCCATCGACGCGGTGAACCTGTCGAGCACGCACCTGCAGCGGTTCCTGTCCGCGCGGCGGCGCGAGCTGGACGCCCTGGAGGGTTTCCGGGCCGCCGTGGAGCCGCTGAGCAACGCGTCGTCCGACGTCACGCCCCTGCCGTTGGTGAGGCGGACGGACGAGGCCGGCCTCGGTGCACCCTTGGACGCCCGCGAGGCGTAATAGAGTGTGACGGACTGAGCCGAACGAGGAGTGTTCGTGACCGCTGCAACGCGTGACGACTCGCGCAGCGAGCCGGAGGACGAAGAGTACTCCGCCGTCCGCTGGAACGACCGCGCCATGTTCGGCAGCTTCCGGGGTCTGCCCTGGTGGGCGGCCGTGCTCATCGCCTTCGTGGTGGCCGTCGTCGGCACGTTCGTCGACGTCGGGTCGTCCGCGAAGACCGTGGGCTGGGTGTTCGCCATCACGTTCTTCCTGGGGTGCGTCGGGGCGGTGGTGTTCGTGGAGCGGCGGTCGATGTTCGGCCCGGTCGTCCAGCCGCCGCTGATCCTGGCGATCGTGGTGCCGGTCGTGGTGGTGTTCACCCACGGGATGCCGAGCGGCGGCCTGCCGTCGGTCGGTCTCACCCTGGGCAAGCCGCTGATCGACGGGTTCCCGGCGATGGCGATCACGACCGCGTGCACGGTGATCCTCGGCCTCGTCCGGGTGGCGACGCAGAAGGACCCGAACCGGCCGACCAAGGACGAGGTCCGCGAGGCCAAGGGCAAGCCGGAGAAGCCGCGCCGGGCCGAGCGCCCCGAGCGGGCCGCCGCCGAGAAGCCCCAGCCGTCGGACGACCGCCCCAAGAAGCGCCCCCGCGCCGACCGCTCCGACGCCCCGGCCGAACGCCGCCGCCAAGCCGCTCCCGCCGCGGACGAGGACCGCCCCAAGCGCCCCCGCCCCCCGGCGTCCGGGCGCGCGGGCCGCCCCCCCCGCCCCCCGCCCCCCCGCGGACGCCGCCGCCCCCCCCGCCGGCCGCCGCCGCCCGTCCCGGGGCCCCCCGGGCGGCCCCGCCGCGCCGGCCGGCG
>NZ_JBFAAX010000539.1:0-4036 GCF_040639995.1 Actinosynnema sp. NPDC023658
ACCCCCTTCGCCCGCGGCTGGGGGGGCCGGGGCGGGTCCACGGTTTTCCGCCCGGAACCGCCTGTGGGCCAAACCCCGCCCTGAATGTGTTCCGCCCCCGACGCCGTGGTGGCGGGTGCGCGTGCGGTCAGCTCGCGACGGGCGTCTCCGTCCGCGGGGGCACGGCCGGGGCCGGCTTCGGCTGAACGGCCGCGACCTGGGCAGGCTTGATCTGCGCGGGCGCGATCGGCGCCGGCTCGACCACGGGCTCGACCGGGTCCGCGGCGTTGCGGGCGCTCTCGACCGGGAGGGTCCCGTTCCGGGCGGGATCGGTCCGGGTGGCGGCGTCCTGGGCGGGCTCGTCGGCCTGCGCCGGGGCCGGGTTCGCGGCGGACTGGACCGCTTCGGCGGCCTGGCTCACCACGATGATGCCCTCGAACTCGCGGAGCAGGTCGTCGTAGATCGGCGTGAGTGACACTTGGTAACCCCCAAAACGTCCTTCGTCCCCCGAACGGGCCAAAGCAGCCTACCTACGGGCGTACGCCCGCTTCACCCGGTATTGGGTAATCCGATCATTCCCGCGCTCACTGTCGGCTAAACACATGGACCGCCCACAGGTTGTGGTTATCCGTCACATGTGCGCAGAACCGCAGGTCACCTAGCGTTTCTGGCCATGACGAGTGTCCCCGGTCACAGCGACGACCTGTCCGGTCGCACCGCCCTGGTCACCGGCGCCGGCAGCGGCATCGGGCGGGCCTGCGCGGTCGCCCTCGCCCAAGCCGGGGCGAAGGTGCACCTGGTCGACCGCGACGGCGACGCGGTGGCCGAGGCCGCCCACGAGACCGGCGGCACCGAGCACGTGGTCGACCTCGCCGCCGCCGACCCCACCCGGGACCTGCCCACCGAGGTCGACATCCTGGTCAACAACGCGGGCCTCCAGCACGTCGCCCCCGTCCACGAGTTCCCGCCCGACCGGTTCGAGCTCCTCCAGCGGGTCATGGTCACCGCGCCGTTCCTGCTCGCCCGGCACGTCCTGCCGCACATGTACCAGCGCGGCTGGGGCCGGGTGGTCAACGTCTCCAGCGTGCACGGCTCCCGCGCCAGCGCGTTCAAGTCCGCCTACGTCACGGCCAAGCACGGCCTGGAAGGCCTGAGCAAGGTCATCGCGCTGGAAGGCGCACCGCACGGCGTGACGAGCAACTGCGTCAGCCCCGGCTACGTGCGCACCCCGCTGGTGGAGAACCAGGTGGCCGACCAGGCCCGCGCGCACGGCATCGGGCCCGAGCAGGTGCTGGCGGACGTGATGCTCGCCCGGCACGCCATCAAGCAGCTCATCGAACCGACCGAGGTGGCCTCCGTGGTGCTGTGGCTGTGCGGCGCGCACTCGGGTCACGTCACCGGTTCGTCGTTCACGATCGACGGCGGCTGGACCGCCCAGTAACCCCTCGTTCCCCCACCCCCAACGAAGTGGTGACCGACATGACCAACGCCGCCCCTCCGCAGCCGAAACCGTCCTTCGCCAAGGTGGTCGTAGCCAGCCTCATCGGCACGACCATCGAGTGGTACGACTTCTTCCTGTACGGCTCCGCCGCCGCCCTGGTGTTCAACAAGCTGTTCTTCCCCACGGCGGACCCGCTCACCGGCACCCTGCTGGCGTTCACCACCTACGCGATCGGCTTCCTGGCCCGCCCGCTGGGCGGTCTGGTGTTCGGCCACTTCGGTGACAAGGTGGGCCGCAAGAAGCTGCTCGTGCTCAGCCTGGTGCTGATGGGCGGCGCGACGTTCGCCATGGGCCTGCTGCCCACCTACGCCGCGATCGGCGTCGGCGCACCGCTGCTGCTGACGCTGCTGAGGCTCGTCCAGGGCTTCGCGCTGGGCGGCGAGTGGGGCGGGGCGGTGCTCATCGTGTCCGAGCACGGCAGCGCGGAGCGCCGCGGGTTCTGGGCGTCCTGGCCGCAGGCGGGCGTGCCGATGGGCAACCTGCTCGCCACGGCGGTGCTCGCGGTGCTGGCGGCGGTGCAGAGCGACGCCGCGTTCCTGTCGTGGGGCTGGCGCGTGCCGTTCCTGCTGTCCGGCGTGCTCGTCCTCATCGGACTGTGGATCCGGCTCAGCGTGTCCGAGTCGCCGGTGTTCCTGGCCGCCCAGGCGAAGGTCGAGGCGGGCAAGCTCCAGGAGAAGCCGCCGATCGTGTCGGTCGTGCGCGACCACTGGCGCGAGGTGCTGATCGCGATGGGCGCGCGCATGGCGGAGAACGTGTCCTACTACGTGATCACCGCGTTCATCCTGGTCTACATCACCACCGAACTGGGCATGCCGCGCTCGTCGGGCCTGAACGCGGTGCTGATCGCGTCGTTCGTGCACCTGGTGACGATCCCGATGTGGGGTGCGCTGTCGGACCGGATCGGCCGACGCACCACGTACCTGATCGGCGCGGTCGGCATCGGCCTGTGGATGTTCGCGTTCTTCGCGCTGCTGGACACCAAGTCGTTCTTCCCGATGACGCTGGCCGTCACCGTCGGCCTGGTGCTGCACGGCGCGATGTACGGGCCGCAGGCCGCGTTCTTCTCCGAGCTGTTCGGCACGAAGGTCCGCTACTCGGGCGCGTCCATCGGCTACCAGCTCGCGTCGATCGCGGCGGGCGCCGTGGCGCCGCTCATCGCGACGGCCCTGCTGTCGGCCTACGACAGCACGTTCCCGGTGGTGCTGTACGTGCTCGGGATGTGCGTGCTGACCGTGATCGCGGTGCTGGTGGCGAAGGAGACCAAGGGCAGCTCGCTGAACCGCGCCGACGACCCGCGCACCTCGGTGCGAGCATAAGGGCATGAGTGAGGCGGACGCGGTGGAGCACCTGCTGGAACTGCTCGACCTGCTCGCGACCGACGCGGGCAGCGAGCGGCTCGCGGCGGTGCTCCCCGCGGCCCGCGCGGCGGGCGTGCCGGACCGCGAGCTGGACCGGATCGCCCGCGCGACGGAGTGGGCGTTGCGGATCCGCCGCACGCTCACCGCGCACCGCCGCCGGGAAGCCGAGCTGGAAGCGCTGTTCGACACGGCCAACGACCTGGCCGGGGTGCGCGACCCGGACGCCGTGCTGCGGTCCATCGTGCGCCGCGCCCGGCTGCTGCTCGGCGCGGACATCGCCTACCTGAGCATGAACGAGCCCGGCACCGGCACGTACATGAGGGTCACCGACGGCTCGATCTCGGTGCTGTTCCAGCAGCTCCGGCTCGGCATGGGCGAGGGCCTGGGCGGGCTGGTGGCGCAGACCGCGCGGCCGTACGTGACCGCCGACTACTTCGCCGACGACCGGTTCCACCACACCGGTCCCATCGACGGCGCCGTGCGCGACGAGGGCCTGGTGACGATCCTCGGCGTGCCGCTGAAGCTGGACCAGCGGGTCATCGGCGTGCTCTACGCGGCCAACCGCTCGCCGCGCGAGTTCCCGCCGGACGAGGTCGCGCTGCTGTCGTCGTTGGCCGACCACGCCGCGATCGCGCTGGACACCGCGCACCTGCTGGAGGAGACGCGGGCGGCGGGCGAGACGATCCGCGCGCACAACGAGGCCATGCGCCGCGCCGAGGACGCCCACGACCGGCTCACCGACCTGGTGCTACGCGGCGCGGACGTGCCCGAGGTGGCCGCCGCCGTGGCGAAGGTGCTCGACGGCGGGATCGTGGTGCACGACAGCGACGGCGCGGAGCTGGCCCGCATCGGCACGGCCCGCGCCCTCGCGGCCCGTGCGGCGGTCAACGCCTCCCGTGCCAGCGGTCGGGCCATCCCGCAGGACGGCACGTGGGTGTGCGCGGTGCTGGCCGGCCGCGAGCTGCTGGGCAGCATCACCCTCACCGACCGCCCGGACCTCGACGACGGCGACCGCAGGCTGTTCGAGCGCGCGGGCGTCGTCACGGCCCTGCTGCTGCTCCTGCGCCGCACGGTCGCCGAGGCGGAGAACAAGGTGCGCGGCGAGCTGATCACCGACCTGCTGACGGCCGCGGTGGACTCGGTCGCACTGCGCGCCCGTGCCCGCCGGGTCGGGGTGGAACTGGCCGCCGACCACGTC
>NZ_JBFAAX010000540.1:0-4032 GCF_040639995.1 Actinosynnema sp. NPDC023658
GCCCCGGGGGACGGGGCGGCGCTCCGGGTGACGCGGGTCGCGTCAGGGGTTGACGGTGATGGTGAACGTCGAGGTGCGGTTGCGGATGTTCTCGACGTTGTTGCTGAACTTCAGGTTGTTGAAGGTCGCCGAGCCCACCGCCGGGCCCTGGCCCGCCTCGGGCATCTCGTTCGCCCAGACGCCGATGCCGGACTTGGCCTGGAACTCGTCGCCGCTGAGCCTGGCCCCGGAGATGGAGATGTTCGTCAGCACCGTGTCCTGGACCGGGTTCTCCGGCGTGGAGCCGTTGTACTTGGTCTGGAACATGATCCCGGCGTACGTCGGGTCGATGATGTCGACGTCGTTGACCCGGATGCCCCGGAACGGCTTGGACGCGGAGAACATCCAGATCGCCGGGAAGGTCTGCGCGCCCCAGAAGTGGCCGCCGGTGCGCACCAGCGTGAGACCGCTGAACGTGGTCAAGTCCGGCCCGAAGCCGTTCATCGGGTAGCCGAAGTCCAGCGAGCTGATCGTGACGCCCGCGTAGGTCAGCGTGTCGGCCACGTAGATGTTGCGGAACGTGTTGAGGAAACCGCCGTACACCGCCAACCCGGCCGCGCGCCAGGTCGTCAGCGACGACAGGTTCTCGAACACGTTGTTCTTCTCGTCCGCGCCACCGGCGTCGATCGCGGAGAACAGCGCGAAGCTGTCGTCACCGGTGGACCGGGCCTCGATGTTGGCCACCCGGTTGTCCGTGCTGCCGTTGGTCATGTTGATGCCGTCGGCGAACGTGTCGCGGATCCGGGAGTCCTTGATGGTCATCGAGTCGGTGTTCGCGCCCCAGTAGAGGCACACCACGTGCTCGGCCCAGATGTTGTCGATGGTGATGTTGGAGACGTTGGCGAAGTCGAACACCTTGCCGGGGCCGTCGATGCGCGAGGTGTAGTTGCCGAAGAAGGCGAACCCGCTGAACGTCGAGCCGTTCACCGACTGCTCGGCCCGGAAGCCCGCGTCGGTGTTCTCCTGCGTGGTCGGCACGACGAACCTGGTGAACCACGGACCGGCGCCGATCACCTGCACCGGCTTGCCGTACACCTGGAACTTCTGCGCGGTGGTGTAGGTGCCCGCCGGCAGGTACACGCCGAGCAGGGTGCCGGTGGTGTCCATGCGGAACCGGTCGAGCGCGTTCTGCACGTCCTGGTGGCCGAACCCGGCGGGCGTGATGTACCGGGCCGGGTCGGGGTTGGCGCGCGCCACCGCGTTCTCGAAGTTCACGAAGTCGATGGCGTAGTTGGTGGTGTTCGCCGCGTCCTTCTGCAGCTTGATCCTGGTGCCCGCGGGGAACGTGCTGTTCAGCATCACGTTCGCCTCGTCGTAGATGTGCCGCGGCCCGCCGGCGCCGGGCGAGTTGCCGGGGCTCGCCTCGTTGCCGTAGAGCCAGATGTGCCGCGAGGTCAGGTCGATCGCCTTGTGGAACGACCCGTTGACGTAGACGTTCAGCGTGGCGTTGATGCCGCCGCCGCCCGCCGAGTCCGGGATGGAGAAGCGGGTGACGAGGGTGTTGGTGGACCCGCTGGTGGTGAACTCGACCGACGAGCCGGTGCTGTTCAACGTCACCGCGCGCCGGCCGGACGCCTCACCGGCGAGGTCACCGATGGTGCGGTTCGGACCGATCTTCTGCGCGCCGCCCGCGGTGACGGCGTCCTCGGCCTCGACGTGCTCCCACGGCACGTTCGCGCCGCGGCCCACGAACAGCGACTGCGTGGTGACGTTGTTGCCCTGCCGCGCCGCGATCTCGTTGGCGTCGACCGCGACCTCGGTCTTCAGCGTGTACTTGCCGTTGGCGGCGGTCCAGCTGCCCAGCGTGATCGGCGCCGCCGACTGGCCCGGCTGGATGGCGCCGGTGAAGCTGCCGGTGAACGTGCGCACGGTCGCGCCCGTGGCGGCGTTGACCAGCGTCAGCGTGACGCCGTGCGCGCCGCTCGCGGTGGCGATGGAGCCCTCGTTGCGCAGGACGGCGGTGAAGGTGGTGTTCTGGCCGTTGGCCGGGTTGTTCGGAGACCAGCTCAGCGCGCCGACCAGGTCCGAGCTGGGCACGGGCGTGACGACGAGGGCGCTCGGGTGCAGGCGGGCGTTGTTGGCCTCGTCCTGCTCGACGACCTTCTTCGTCTCGTCGACCTTCGCGGTGTACTGGTAGGAGCCGGAGCCGCGCGGGCCGATGTCCGCGGTGACGGTCGCGGACGCGCCCGCCGCCAAGGCGCCGACCTGGGCCGTGCCGACCGCGTCGGCGCCGAGGAAGAACGTCACGTCGGTCGCGCCGGACGCCGCCGTGCCCGCGTTGCGCACGGTCGCGGACAGCGTGATCGCGTTCGTCTCCACCGGGCTGGTCGGGGTGAACGACGTGCCGGTCACCGTGAGGTCGGGGTTCGGCGCGGACACGCCGAACACCTGGAACTCCGCGACCTGCCCGCCGGGCGCACCGGTGTTGGACGTGATCCGCAGCTGCACGTCCGCGACCCGCGCGGTCAGCGGGATGGTGACCGAGTTGCCGGAGGCGGGGTTGAACACGTAGTCGCGGGCGGACACCAGGTTGGTGAAGCCGGTCGCGCTCTGCTCGCGGCCCAGCACCTGGACGTTCTGCGTGCGGGTGCCCCACGCGGTGGACGGGTTGAGCTTGAGCACGACGGAGCTGAGGTCGGCGTTCGCGCCGAGCTGCGTGGTGAGCGTGTTCGGGTAGGTCGCGCCTTCCCAGTACGTGTTCACGTCGTCGTCGTTGGCGTTCGTGGCCACGAAGGTGAAGGTGTGCGAGGAGGCCGTGATCGGCTTGCCCTTGGCCAGGTTCGAGCCGGAGACCGGCGAACCGGGCCGGGTCACGGAGTTGCTGGCGGGCGACTGGTTGCCCGCCGCGTCCCTGGCGATCACGTAGTAGGTGACCGCGACGCCGTCGGGCTGGGAGTCGGTGTAGGTCAGCACGTTCCCGGCGACGCTCGTGCGCAGCACGCCGTTGGCGTACACGTCGTAGCCGGTGACGCCGGTGTTGTCGCCGGCCGCGGACCAGGTCAGCCGGACCTGGCCGGACTGCGGCGAGGTGTAGGCGAGGTTGGTCGGCGCGGACGGCGGCTGCGTGTCGCCGGTCGTCGGGCCGTGCAGCTCGAACTCGGAGATCTGCCCGGCGGGCCAAGCGGTGTTGCCGGTGATCAGCAGCCGCACGTACCGGGTGGTGGCCGCGGTGAACTGGATCGTCACCGTGTTGTTCGAGGTCGGGTTGAACGCGTACCGCGCGGACGGGACGAGGTCGGTGAAGTTCTGGCCGTCGGTGCTGTGCTGGACGGCCAACGTCTGCGTGCGCGCGCCCCAGCCCGACGCGGGCAGCTTGAGCACGACCCGGTCCACCTTCACCGCCGCGCCCAGGTCGGCCCGCAGCCACTGCGGGAACGCGTTGTTGGCGCTCTCCCAGTAGGTGGCCTGGTTGCCGTCACCGGCGTTGGACGCCTGGTAGACGTCGTTGTGGCTGCTCTCGGTGTACGTGGCGGCGAGCGCGGCGGTGACGTCGGAGGCCTCGTGGACGTCGAGGTCGGACACCTTCGCGCCGTCGACGCGCACGTAGCGCACGAGCGTCGGGTCGACGTGGAACTCCTGGTCCCGGCCCTCGCGCGGGGCGGAGGGCACCAGCGTGGCGAACCCCGTGCCGTCGAGGCTGGTCTGGACGGAGAACGTGGCGTGGTCGTCCGGCAGCGACAGGCGGACCTGGTCGATGCGGGTCGGCTTGCCGAGGTCGATCGCGGAGGCGGACGGTGGGGGCGCGGCCTGGGCGGCAGGGGGGACCAGGCCGAACGCGGTGACGGAGAGTGCGAGCAGGGAGGCGGCGAGGCGTGATCGGGCGCGTGTCGTCGTTGACATGGTCGGGCTGGCCCTTCTCGTTAGGGCAATTCCGGGGCTCTTGTCAGAAAGTTCCGCGTACTTGTCGATTTCTTGCGTAAGCGGTTCGAAGGGTTGCAGAGCGATGTCCGGAAAGTCAACGGGTCAGACGTGCGCGACCGGCGGCTTTGCGCC
>NZ_JBFAAX010000541.1:0-4026 GCF_040639995.1 Actinosynnema sp. NPDC023658
CCATGTCGGCCCACTGGTACCAGCCGTAGCCGGACGTCCAGGTGATCTTCTTCAACCGGTTGTCGATGCCCTGCGCGAACACGTCGATCCGCCCGTTCGTGTAGATCGCGGCGGGGTCGCCCTTGATCTTCGCGTTGTACGGCAACGTCGCCCAGCAGCCCCACACCCCGGCGGACAGGTTGCGGTGCTTGAGGTGGCCGTCGCTGGTCGTGGCGAACACGTCCAGCCCGCCGTCGACCCGCGAGATCGTGGACAGGCCGGGCAGCGTGGTCGAGGTGCCGGGTGCCGCGTTCCACAGCGCGTTGACGATCAGCTGGGCGTCGGCGGCCTGGACGCCGTACCGGTAGCGGTACTCGGCGGCCGGGCGCTGCACGTCCGCGGCCACCTCCCCGATCGGCGCGGTCGCCCACGAGCCGTTCGGGTAGAACTGCTGCATCACGTCCAGGAACGCCTTGGTCGCGGTGGGCGGGTGCAGGCGTTGCGCGGCCGTGCCCCAGGAGTCGCGCTGCTGGTAGAGGCCGAGGCTGTCGCGGTCGCCGTAGTTGACGTTGCGCAGGTGCGACTCGACGATCACGGTCGCGATGGCGATGGTCGCCGCTCTCGACGACAGGCCGCGGGCCTTGACGGTCTCCACGACGACCCGCGCGCACGACGTCTCGTAGGCGTCCATCCGGCCTTTCATGTCCCGGTCGAGCTGGGTGTCGAGCTGCCGGCCGATGGTGACGTCCTGCGAGGTCGTGCCGTCGGGGTCGCAGGCCCGGATGTCGTCGGCGAACGCCTCGGGCGGCGTGGCGGCGAGCACGGTGAGGCCCGCGCTCAACGTCACGGCGGCGAGGGCCGCGGCCGCGGTCCGGCTCGATGGGAACTTCACGGTGCGCTCCTGTTTCGGGCAAGGCGGTGCTGCGGGAGGAAGGCGGGGAGGGGTGGACGGCGCCCGGGCTCGGGCCGGCCGCCGTCCACCGGGATCAGCAGGCGGGAGCGCCCACGGCCCCGTGCCCGGCCCAGTCGTACCAGTCGTTCGTGCTGGTCCACGTCTTGCGGATCAGGTCGGCGTTGCTGTTGCGGGTGAACACGTCGATCCGCCGACCGCTCATCGACACCGCCGCGGGGCTGGTGAAGATGTGGCCGCCGAAGTCGCTGGCCGCGTACGTCGTCCAGTCGGCGCCGTCGGGGCTGTAGCGGTGGATCAGGCTGTCGTCGTGGTCGCGCAGGAAGATGTCCACGCTGTTGCCGCCCCGGGTCGACGCGGCCGGGCGGCCGGTGAAGTTGCCGCCGCGGTCCGCCCAGCTGTACCAACCGGCGTCACGCGTCCACATCAGCGACAGCAGGCTCCCGTCGGTCGCGCGGGCGAAGACGTTCATGCGGCTGCCGTCGGCGTTCGCGACGGCCGCCGGTGCGCTCGTGGCCGTCACCGAAGCCGCGTTCAACCCGATGTTGGACCAGTCGGTCGTCCAGCCCTGCGCGGTGTCGTAGTGCCGGTAGACGATCTTGTTGGCCGCGTTCTTCGCGAACACGTCGATCCCCGTCGCCGAACGACTGGTCACCGCAGGCGACGAGGTCACCGTGTACTCACCCATGTCGGCCCACTGGTACCAGCCGTAGCCGGACGTCCAGGTGATCTTCTTCAACCGGTTGTCGATGCCCTGCGCGAACACGTCGATCCGCCCGCTGGAGTAGATCGCGGCCGGGTCGCCCTTGATCTTCGCGTTGTACGGCAGGGTCGCCCAGCAGCTCCAGACGCCGTCGTCCATGTTGCGGTGCTTGAGGTGGCCGTCGCTGGTGGCGGCGAAGACGTCCAGGTCGCCCGCCGAGCGGGAGATGGTCGACAGGCCGGGCAGCGAGGTCGTCTCGCCGTCGTCCTCGACGACCTGGTCGTAGCGGTAGGGCAGGTAGCTGCCGCTGTAGTACGGGTAGGGGATCTTCCGGTAGACGGCCCTGGGCGGGGTCTGCTCGAACTCGTAGTACTCGGTGTGGGCGGAGTCGGCCCACTTCTCGAAGATGACCACGTGGTTGTCCGGGCTGAGCAGGATGTCACCCGCCTTGAGGTCGTCCTTGTCGATGCGGTGCGACACCTGGTCGAGGCTGCGGGTGGTCAGCGACTCGCCCAGCTTCCACGCCATCGACACGAAGCCGGAGCAGTCGGTGCGGTAGCCGCCGTAGTAGTCGCTCTGGCTGTACGGCACGCCGGCCGTGACCCAGGTCCGGGCCCGGGTGATGATCTCCGACCGGGTCACCGCAGGCGTGGCGACCTGGGTCGTCACGGTGCCGGACGCGGACGTCGACGTGACCACGGTGGTGGCGGTGCCGGGCTCGGCCCGGTAGCCGGAGACGGCGGCGGGCTGCCCCTCGCCGCCCGTGCCCGCCGATGGCGCCGCGGTGGCGACGCCGCCGGCGCCGAACACCGTTGCCGCGATCACCGCCGAGAGCAGCAGCCGGGTCGCTCGCTCGTGGAACCCCATGGTCCTGCCTTTCCGTGCTGGCTCGTCGTAGTTCCTCGTTGTTCGTCGTCACGAGCCTGGGGCCAGGGCAAAGGCGGGACGTAGGTGGCAGATCGGCCATTGGCCGCCACTGGACACGCCCGTACGCTGGGGCCGGGTCGGGGGGACACGGCGGGGGTGGGGCATGCTCGAAGGACTGCTGTCCATGGGCGCGGGGGCGCTCTACGACGCACTGGTGCGCGGCGGGCCGATAGCGGTGGACGACCCGCGCGCCGAGAGCACGGACATGGCGGAGCTGTTCGAGAAGGGCTTCGTGCGCCGCGACTACCGCGGCGACCCGACCATCGCGCCGGTCGAACCGGTGCGGGCGGTCGACCACGCCATCCTCGCCGCGCAGCAGCAGGTGCTGGACCAGCAGCGCGCGATCGTGGCCGCGCGGCACCAGCTGGACGCGCTCCAGGCGGCCTACCGGATGGCGAACTCCTCCGGTGACACCAGCGACATCGAGATCCTCACCGACCCGCAGCGCATCGGTCAGATCTCGTTCGAGCTGTGCCTGTCGGCGCGGGAGGAGTTCGTGACGTTCTCCACGCGGCACTTCCGCAAGGCGCCCAACGCGCAGACCGTGATGACGCTGCCGGCCGTCGTGGCCGAGCGCGGCGTGGTGCTGCGCAACGTGTGCGAGCGGGCGGTGCTGGAGTTCGAGAGCTCGCGCGACATGGTCGAGGGCAACATCAAGGCGGGCTGGCAGATGCGCGCCGTGCCCGAGCTGCCGATGAAGATGGTCATCGCGGACCGGCACTCGGCGCTGGTGCCGCTGGACCCGACGGGCATGGAGGGCGCGCTCCTGGTCCGGACGCCGACGATCATCGCCGCGCTGCGGATGCTGTTCGAGCTGGTGTGGAGCCAGGCGGTGCCGGTCGGGACGCAGGAGGCCGGTTCGCGCAACGGGCTGACGCCGACCCAGGCCAAGGTGCTGGACCTGCTGGCCACCGGCATGACGGACGGTGCGATCGCCCGGCACATGAAGATCAGCGAACGGACCGTGCGCCGGTACGTCTCGGGTCTGCTGGAGGCCCTGCAAGCCGACAACCGGGTGGCCGCGGTGTACGCGGCCACCCGGTTGGGCTGGCTGAACTGACGGGTCACGTGCCGGGCAGGGTCCAGCCGTAGTCGTCGTCCCCGCACTCGAGGAACGGGGCCTGGCACGTCGTCGGGGGGTCGTCCGGGCCGGAGCCGAGCACGACGGTGGTGCTCACGGCGGCCGCGCCGAAGGTCGCGGCGGCGAACACCGCGGCGAGCACGGCGCCGATGATGCGCTTGGACATGATCTCCTCCTGGTGACTGCGGTCCCCCGACCAGCGAGGCCAATCCTGGCGGTCCGACCGCCACCGGCGGCAGTGGCGGGTCCGGCCACCGTCCGCAATAGGTCACCCGGACGTCGGTGTCCGGGTGCGGCCGTTGGCCGGAGCAGACCGCTGTGCGGACGGCCGCACGTCCCTAGCGTCGGGTGCGCACCGCACGACGTCTGGAGGTGATGAGTGGAATGCGAACCGATCGCTGAACCCCCCGGGCCGGACCTGCCGGT
>NZ_JBFAAX010000542.1:0-4025 GCF_040639995.1 Actinosynnema sp. NPDC023658
CGCGCGGCAGCAGACGCGCCGCCAGCACCAGCGCGGCCAGGCCGATGGGCACGTTGACGTAGAAGATCCACCGCCAGCCCTCGTCCTCGCCGGCCACCGCGAGGATGACGCCGCCGACGACCGGTCCGACGGCGGTGGAGATGCCGACCGTGGAGCCGAAGAGCCCGAAGGCCCGGCCGCGTTCCGCGCCCCGGAACAGCTGCTGGATCAGCGCCGAGTTCTGCGGTGCCAGCGCGCCCGCCGAGATGCCCTGGGCGAGCCGCGCCACGATCAGCACCCCCGTGGTCGGTGCGAGCCCGGCCAACGCGCTGAACAGCACGAACCCGCCCAGCGCGACGAGGAACATGGTCCGCCTGCCGATCGCGTCACCCAGGCGTCCGGCGGGCACCAGGGTCAGGCCGAACGCCAGCGCGTACCCCGAGACGACCCACTGCACGCCCGCCGGGGTGGTGCCGAGGCCGTGCTGGATGGACGGCAGGGCGACGGACACGATGCTGACGTCGAGCAGGCTCATGAACCCGGCGACGAGGGTGACGGTGAGCGCCTTCCACCGCCGCGGGTCCGGCTCGTACGCGCTGGTCACCACCTAATTACTACCCGGCGTCGCGATCATCCGCACGGCGACGGGCGAGGGGTGGCGGTCGCGTGCGGGGTGTGGTCGGGGCCGGAGTGGATACCCCTCGACCATGGACGTGGACCCGAACGGAGTGTCGGACGAGGACCTGCGCCGGTTCGTGCTGGACCGGATCGACGAGGACGAGGAACGGCTGGCGCGCGAGGAGCTGCCGCTGCTGGACGAGGCCGAGCGCCGGGGACGGTTGCGGATCCTGCGGTCCGACGACGGCCAGGAGCTGCTGCTCGTGCCCGGTGAGGCGCAAGCCCAGAGCGAGCGCGCGCCCGTGCCGTTCGCGGAGAAGGCGCAGTGGCTGCGCAAGGAGGTCGAGGGCACCGACGACCGGTCCGTGCTCAAGCTGCTCGCCATGGCCTACGACACCCACCACGGCTGGCAGGAGGAGTGGCGGACGTGACCGTCGGCGGTCACCCCGACGACGACCTGCCGCCACCGGCGCCACCGCGCAGCGCGTTGACCCTGCGGCTGTGGTTGGCCGGTGTCGGTGTCGTCGTGAACGGGGTGGTCGCGGTGCTGTGCGTGCGGGCGGGGCTGACCTGGTTGGCGGTCCTGCTCGTGGTGCTCGCGGTCGGCCTGGTCGTCGACTTCGGCTGGGTGGTGCACCGCAAGCGGCGCGGTGACCCGGGCTGATCGACCGACCGGGCCGACGCGTCACCGGGTCAGGGACGGGCTGTGCGCCCGCGGCGCCGGCAGGTCGTGGTGGCGGCTGATGTTGTGCTCCAGCAGGGCCTGGGACTCCGCGACGCCGATCGGCCCGTCCGGCAGCACTCCGTCCCGCCGCTTGAGGTCGACCACCGCCTCCTCCATGGCCGCGTGGGCGGCGAACAGGCACGGCGTGCTGTAGATCGTCACGTCGACGCCCAGCTCCGCCAGTTCCGCGAGCGAGAGCTTCGGTGACCGACCGCCCGCGATCTGGTTGAACACCAGGGGCTTGTCGGGCACCGCCCGCCGCAGGCGGCGCAGCACCTCCACCGACGGCAGCCCGTCGACCAGCACCGCGTCCGCGTCCGTCGCGGCGAACGCGGTGGCCCGGCGCAGCATCTCGGCCTCGTCGGTGGCGTCGGTCCGCGCGACCACGACGAGGTCGGACCGCGCGCCCAGCACCAGGTCGAGCTTCTCCAGGTACTGCTCCAGCGGCAGCACCCGCTTGCCCTCGACGTGCCCGCACCGGCGCGGTCGCCGCTGGTCCTCCAGGATCACGCCGGACGCGCCGACCTGTTCCAGGGCGCGCACCACCTGGCAGGCCACCTCGGGGTCGACGTACCCGTCGTCGATGTCGACCAGCAGGTGCTGCCGGGGAAGCGCGAGGCGCAGCCGCTGCACGAACCCCACGACGTCCGGCCAGGCGATGAACCCGATGTCGGGCAGGCCGTAGTGCGAGGCGGCGAAGCCGAAGCCGGAGACGAACAGCCCGTCGTAGTGGCGGGCCGCGACCGACGCGGACAGCATGTCGAACACCCCGATCAACGGCGTCGTCCCCGGAGCCGCGACCACCTCGCGCAATGCCTTGCCGTGAGCCATGCGACGAAAGGTAGGGGCCGCCGCCGGAGCCGGTCGAGATATCGGAAGGATGAGATCCACTCCCGCCCGTGGGGTCGTGCGGTGCGAGCGGTGACGGGACGCCGGAGCGGAGGCGTCACCGGGTCGTCGTCCGGCTCGGCCGGTGGCCGCCGCGATGATCATGGCCGTGCGAAGACGTGAAAAGCTGTCCGCATGACCGAGAGCAGGCTCCTGCGCTACCGCGTGCAACGCCTGGTGCGCGCCCGGCCCGAGGTGCTGTGGGAGCTGATCACCGATCCGCACCAGGCCGTCGTGGCGCAGCGGGCGGTCAAGCGGGTCGAGGTCTTCACCGCCGGACCGGTCGGGCCGGGCACGCGGTACCGCCAGTTCGCCCGCGCCCTGGGACTTCCGGTCGCGGTCGACGTCGAGGTCGAGGACTTCGAGCCGTTCCACCGCGTCACCGCCCGCGTCCACTACCCGGCCGACGGCACGCGGTCGTGGGACGAGTTCCTGCTCGAACCCGTGGACGGCGGCACGCTGGTCACGTCGGGCTCGTGGGTCCTGGGCGCGGGTCGGGTGCGCCGGGTGCTCCTGGCGGTGGCCAGGCCCGTCGACCTGCGCACGGTGCGGCGGGCGTTGGCGCGGCTGGCGGAGGTCGCGGAGAGCCGCGCCGCCGGCGCTTAGCGGGGCAGCACCGCGCCCGCGCGCTTCACGGTGCGGATCAGCGGCGCGGTCTCCAGTGAGTGCACGTCGTCCAGCGCGCCGACCCGTTCGGTCAGGTAGCGGTGCAGGTCGCGGGAGTCGCGGCAGACGACGGCGGCCACCAGGTTGGTCCGGCCGGTGGTGATGGCCGTGAACGTGGTCTCGGGGTGGTCGGAGACGGCGTCGAGCACCCGGACCAGCGCGGACGGCCGCACCACCATCCAGAGCCGCGCCTCGGTGCGGTAGCCGAGCGCGGCGGGCGGGATGTCGACGTCGAACACGAGGACACCCGTGCGCCGCAGGTGGTCCAGGCGGCGCTTCACGGTGGACTCCGACCAGCCGGTGCCGGCGGACAGCTCGGCGTAGGACGTGCGACCGTCGCGGGACAGCGCCGCCAGCAGGGCGTGGTCGCCGTCGTCGAGGTCGACCACGCCGTCCTCCGGCACCGGCGGGTCGGGGCGGAGCCGGGCGACCTGGTCCTCGGTGAGCCACTCCGACCCGGCCCAGCCGCCCGCCCCGGTCCCGTCGCCCAGCAGCGAGTGCGCGGAGACGTCGAGCACGCGGCCGGTGCGGGGCAGCTTGTCCATCAGCAGGTCGTCGCGCTCGGACTCGTCACGCGCCTGCACGGTGCAGGAGATCTCGGTGCCGCCGGACAGGTCGTGCACCCAGAACGTGTCGGGGCGGCGCGCGAGGGCGGCGGCCAAGGCGCTCGCGGCGTCCGGGGTGCAGCGGATGCGGATGGTCCACGACGTGTACCCGAGCAGCGACCCGTTCACCGAGCCGACGACCCTCAGCACGCCGGCCGAGCGCAGGCGTCGGTAGCGGCGGGCGACGGTGTTCTCCGAGACCCCGAGCACCTGCGCGACCTTGGCGAACGCCGCCCGGCCGTCGACCTGCAACGCGTGCACGAGCCCGCGGTCGACACCGTCGAGCGTGACGGATTCCATCAGGTCAACGTAAGACACGCCGGAAATCGGCGCGCGGTCCGCACTGGCTGGAGTTGGACCGACCGCGCTCGCGACAGTCCACCGGACACGACTCCGCGAGCGAAGGAACTCCCCATGGCAGCAGAACGCACGATCCTGGTCACCGGGGCTCGCACGTCATCAGGAACAACCTCGCGGTGGCACAACGGCACGTCCCCGGCCGCGTCCGCTGCCCGGTGCTGTTCCTCTCCGCGACGGAGGACGCG
>NZ_JBFAAX010000543.1:0-4018 GCF_040639995.1 Actinosynnema sp. NPDC023658
CTGCGACCGCTGGACCTCACCCGGCGCGACGAGCAGCACGACCCCGCCGGCGTGTTCCGGATGGTCGACACGCCCGAGCGCTCGCCCTGCCGGAGCGGCTGGAACATCCAAGCCGTGTGCACCACGGCGTCCGCACCGCGCACCGCCTCGTCCAGCGCGTCAGGGGCGGTGTCCGCGCCGAGGTCGCACGCGTGCCAGGTAACCCGGCCGAACGGTGGGACGCGCGGCGGAGGTCGTCGGCAGATCCCGACGACCTCGTGGTCGCCGTCGGCCGCCAGCGCGCGCAGCACCCCGGTCCCCACGTTGCCCGAAGCTCCGGTGATCACGACTTTCACGACAGGCGCTCCGTCCGTCGAGGTCCGTCCACTCGGGACGGTTCTGTCGACGGCTACCCGGCCGGGCGCGGGTCAAGCTCACCGGATCGGGTCGTGCAGGCTCAGGCTCCAGCGGCCGGGCCGTCGCACGGCGGCCGGTGCGACGACCACCACCGGCCCACCGCGGGCGAGCAACCGCAACCGCTGCCCGGCCCGCCGGTAGAAGCGCAACTGGACGCGCCGCCCGAACACGCGCCAACCCCACCGCATCCACCACGGCGCACGGGGGTGCAACTGGGAGTGACTGCGCGCGACGAACTCCACCAGCCCGGTGCCGTGGTGCTTCACCACGTCGTAGTCGACCCGCCCGCGTTCGAGGTGGCCGTCGAGCGTCTCGTAGCTCCACCCCCACGACGTGCGACCAGCGGACGTCTCCTCCCGCACGTCCGTTACCCGCACACCCATCAGGAACCGGAGCCCCGGCAGCCGTGCCTCCAGCAGCATGTCCCGTCCGAGGAGGTCCGCGTCGGCCTCGTGGAACGCCCGCACGATCTCCGGCGGGCTGAACTCGTACGCCGCGACCAACGCCCGCGTCCGCTGCCACAGGCCACCGTCCTCCGGCGGTCCGGGAGCCTCCCGGCCGATGTCGTGCCGGTGCACGTCGAACACCCACTGCGGCGCGCGCACCTCGGCGGGGTCGTAGTTCAGACCCCGACCGCGCAGGCCGCGCAGCAGCACCCCGGTCTCGACCCGACCTGACAGCGTCACCAGCACGAGGACTCCTCGCCTCCCGGAGCGCGTGGGCTACCCGCCCGCGTCCCCCTCAACCGGCACGCCAACCGTTCCGGTGACGCCGGCAGTCCGGTGTGGACGGGGACTTGTCAGGCAAGCCGTCACTTGCCTATGGTGGGCGTGTGGACGAGGAGCTGTTCAAGGCGTTGGCGGATCCCACCCGCCGACGCATCCTCGACGAGCTGGTGGAACGGGACGCCCAGACCCTGTTCGAGATTTGTTCGCGGCTGGTGTCCAAGCACGGCGTGGGGCTGACCCGTCAGGCGATCAGCCAGCACCTGGCCGTGCTGGAAGTCGCCGGGCTGGTCCGGTCGCGACGCGAGGGCCGCTACAAGTTCCACGACCTGAACACAGAACCGCTGGAGCACATCGTGACTCGATGGCTCAGGCCCGACCCACCGGAGAGAACCCCATGAGGATCCACCTGTCGAGCGTCTTCGTCGACGACCAGGACAAGGCCCTGCGCTTCTACACCGACGTGCTGGGCTTCATCAAGAAGACCGAGGTCCCGCTCGGTGAGCACCGGTGGCTGACCGTCGTCTCCCCGGAGGCTCCCGACGGGACCGAACTGCTGCTGGAGCCCGACGGCCACCCCGCGGTGAAGCCGTACAAGGAGGCGCTGGTCGCGGACGGCATCCCGGCCGCCGCGTTCGCCGTGGACGACGTGCGGGCGGAGTTCGACCGGCTGCGCGGGCTGGGCGTGCGGTTCACCCAGGACCCGTTGACGATGGGCCCGGTCACCACCGCGGTGCTGGACGACACCTGCGGCAACCTGATCCAGATCGCCCAGCTCCACTGACCCGCCGTTCCGGGGCCGTGTCTCTGCCTGCGATTGTCTTTATAACTTCAGTGTTGACTAAGAGTCAATCACAGGGGCGGGTCCGGTCGGTCCGGCAAAAAGCGGGGAGGCGGGTGCTCAGACGAGGCCGCCGTTGGCGAAGAGCACCTGGCCGTTGACCCAGCGGCCGGGGCCGGCGAGGAAGGCGACGGTGGCGGCGATGTCGTCCGGCTCACCGAGGCGTTCGAGCGGGGTGGCCTTGGCGAAGTTGCCGATCGTGGTGTCGTCCTTGCCCTGCAGGAACAGCGGGGTGGCGGTGGGGCCGGGTGCGACGGTGTTGACGGTGATGTCCTTGCCGCGCAGCTCGCGGGCCAGGATCAGGGTGATGCCCTCGACGGCGGCCTTGCCGGCGACGTACGCGCCGTAGGTCGGCAGCTGGGTGCGGGTGACCGACGTGGAGAAGTTGACGATCGCACCACCGCGGCGGACGCGGCGGGCGGCCTGCTGCGCGACGACGAACGTGCCGCGGACGTTGGTGCGGTGCATCCGGTCCAGGTCGGCCAGGTCCAGCTCGGTGATCGGGGCCAGGACCATGATCCCGGCGGTGTTCACGACCACGTCGACGCCGCCGAACTCGGCTTCCGTCGCGTCGAACGCGGCGCTCATGTCGGCTTCCTCCGCCACGTCACCGCCCACGGAGAGGGCCCGCCCGCCGCGGGAGGCGATGTCGGCCACGACGGCGTCGGCCTTGTCCTTGCTGCCGGCGTAGTGCACGGCCACGGCGAAGCCGTCGGCGGCCAGGCGCTCGGAGACGGCCCGGCCGATACCCCCGCTGCCGCCCAGGACGAGGGCGACCCGGGTGGCGGTCGTGGTGGTGGAGGGGGCGGCGGTGGTGCCGGTGTTCTCGGTCATGGGAATGCCTTTCAGGCTGTGGCTGCGCCAGGGGACGCGGTCAGGGTTTGTGGAGGTCCGCGAGGCGGAGCAGCCATTCGGTCAGCAGTTGGAGTTCCGCCGGGCTGAACGTGCCCGGCGGGCCGGAGCGCAGCAACGCGCCGAGGGTGGTCGCCGCGTGGGCGGTGGTCGGTGGCGCGGGGGTGCGGTCGGTGTCCGGTTCCGGGGTCAGGATGCCGGGCAGCACGATCTCGCGGACCTGCGTCGAGAGCGCGACGTCGCGGTGCGCTTCGGGTCGGCTGATCAGGGCCAGGGCGACGCCGCTGTTGGCGGACATCACGATGTCGGCGGCGCGGGCGGGCTCGATGGTGAGGCGGCCGATCCGGGCGATGCGTTCGAGCACGGCGCGCAGGAGGTCGTGCGCCTCACCTACCGCCTGCGGCCGGGACGCGAGCTTGGGGGTGTACATCAGGCGGTACAGGTTGGGGTGCTCGAGCGCGAACCGCGTGTGCTCGTCCCAGCCGCGCCGGAGGTCGGCCACCGGGTCGTCGCTCGGCTCCGCCGCGCGCTTGGCGGCCACGTACCGGCCGAACCCGTGGTCGACGACGGCGGCCAGCAGGCCGTCCTTGTCGCCGAACAGGCGGTAGATCACCGGCTGCTGCACGCCCGCCCGGTCACCGACACCCCGGGTCGAGATGTCGCCGCTGGGCGAGGCCTCCAGCAGCTCGGTGGCCGCCTCCAGGATCGCTGATCTGTGGTCCATGTTATCGACACTAACACAGGTGTACATCACTGACAACGCATCAGTGTTAGCAGTGAAACAAGCGGCCGTGATGCACGGCGGGTTCGGTGGGAACCGCAGGGTCAGCGGCGTGGTGGCCGGTGGTCGAGCCAGGACCGCAGCGCCCACCAGTGGCGCAGGGTGCTCTGGACGGTCGACGGGTCGTCCGCGGCGCTGTCGTCCCACGGCGTGCCGGTGATCTCGGCCAGCCGGTCGAGCCGGTACCGGACGGTGTTGGGGTGCACGTGCAGCGCGGTGGCGGCGTGGCCGAGGCGTTGGCCGTGGTCGAGGTAGACCAGTGCCGTGCCGACGAGTTCGCGGTGGAAGTCGTCGGCGTGGTCGAGGCAGGCCAGGGTGTCGCGCAGCAGGTCGGCCAGCACCGGCTGGGCGGCCAGCGCGACCTCGCCGGCCAGGTCGGTCAGGTCCCGCACCCCGCGCTGGCCGGCCCGGCCCGCGATCCGC
>NZ_JBFAAX010000544.1:0-4004 GCF_040639995.1 Actinosynnema sp. NPDC023658
GCTGGTCCTACGCCCTGGGCGTGCCGGCCGTCGCCGGTGTCGTGTTCGTGCCGGGGCCCGCGCTCCTGCTGTTCGTGGCCGCCTGCGCGATCGCGCTGTCCGTGCCGTTCTCGCTGCACATCACGCTCGGCCAGGACTACCTGCCCCGCCACCTCGGCACGGCCGGGGGAGTGACGCTCGGCCTCGCGGTCAGCGTCGGCGGGGTGGCGAGCCCGCTGCTCGGCGCCCTCGCGGACGCCACCTCCCTGCGGACCGCCCTGACTCCGCTGATCGCGCTGCCCGGCCTGGCCTGGCTGGTCGTCCGCACGCTCCGCGAACCCGTCCGCCTGGAGCAGGAGACCGTGCCGCCGCGACCGTCCCGTTGAGCGCGTGAGGCCCGTGCCGTCGATCCGGTGGCACGGGCGCTGCACGGGCGGGCCGGGGTCAGGCCGGGGTGACGGCGTTCGTGGACGAGGGGTCGGCGGCGGCCTCCGCGGGGATCGCCCGGGTGGTGATGGACTCGGTGGCCATGACGTTCGCGTTGGCGGTGCGGGCGTTGGCCGTGATGGCGTCGACCAGCTCGCGCCACAGCGGGCGGGGCAGGTCGTGGCCCATGTCGGGGAACGACAGGTAGGTGGAGTCGGGGACGGCGTTGTGCGTGGCCAGCCCGCCGCTGATGGTGATCAGCGAGTCCTCCGCGCCGTGCACGACCAGGGTCGGCATGGTCAGCTCCCGCAGGCCGCGGGTGCGGTCGACGGCGGCGGCGATCGCGTCGAACTGGTTCTTCGCGCCCTGCGGGTGGAACGCGCGGTCGTAGGAGGCGGTGGCCAGGTCCCGGCGGCGGGCCTCCTCGGTGTTGGCGTGCGTGCGCGACCCGATGACGCGGTAGATCCCGGTGATGTGCTCGATGGCCTCCTCGCGCCCGGGCGGCGTGGGCTCCAGCAGCTTCTGGACGGCCTCGAAGCTGGGCTGCCCGACCAGCGGGTTCCCGGTGGTGCTCATGATCGAGCACAGCGTCCGGACCCGTTCGGAGTGGTGGATCGCCATCAGCTGGGCGATCATGCCGCCCATCGACGCGCCGACCACGTGCGCCCGGTCGATGCCGAGGTGGTCGAGCAGGCCGAGGGCGTCCTCGGCCATGTCGACGAGGTGGTAGAGCGGGCTCCTGCCGTCCACGTCGGCCTTGATCCGGTCCGACAGGCCGCAGTCGCGGTTGTCGAAGCGGATCACCCGGAAGCCCCGCTCGCCCAGCGCGGCGACGAACTCGTCCGGCCACAGGATCAGCTGCGAGTTCAGGCCCATCACGAGCAGCAGTGGTTCGCCCGCGGGATCGCCTTCGTCGCGGTACCACAGGCGGATTCCGTTGGCGTGCGCGTAGGCGCCGGGTTCGTCGGACATGGTGGAGGACTTCCTCTCCTGGTGAGGGCGCGGGTCCGGAGTGGACGGTGGCGTCGAGCGCCGTGCGCCCTTCCTCGGAGGCCGCCGGCGCACCGGACCTCGGATCCGGTGCGGTCGGGATCTCCCGATCCGCTCGCACCGCGGTGCGGGACGGCGGCGTGCTCGCGACCGTCCTGTTCCGACCCTGCTACAGCCGACCGCCGTTGGGCAGTACCTGATGGAGTGCTTTTGGGACGGTGCCGCTCAGCCGCCGGTCACCGCGGACCGGACGGCCAACGCCGCCGCCGAGCGCGCCCACTCGGCGAAGTCGAACGGCTGGACGTCCAGGTCGATCAGGGACGGGTCGTCCTCGTAGGCGTCCTCGATGCCGTCGTGCACGACGTCGCGGGCGGTCTCGTAGAGGGGCAAGCCGTCGCCGGTGAGCAGGACCTTCTGCGGGTCGAGGAAGTTGGCCGCGTGCCCGATCAGCACCCCGAGGGCGTAACCGGCCTCCTCGAACACGCGCTTGGCCTGCGGCTCACCCGACCGGGCCCGCTCGACCGCCTCCTCGTAGGTCGGCGTGCCGTCGAGCTGCCGCAGGATCACGTGGGTCATCAGGTAGCTCGACGCGCAGCCGCGGTGCCCGTAGCCGCACTCCGGGCCGTTCGGGTCGACCAGGACGTGGCTGAAGCGGGGCGGCAGGCCGTGCGCGCCCCGCACGAGCTTGCCGTCGACGATCAGACCGGTGCCCACGCCGGCCCCTATGGTGATCATGACCATGGAGTCCACGCCCGCGCCCGCGCCGAACCAGTGCTCGGCGGCCGTGAGCGCCTGCACGTCGTTGTCCACGGCGGTCGGCAGGCCGGTGGCCGCGGTCAGCTCGGCGGCGAGGGGGACGTCGGCCCAGCCCAGCCACCCGGCGTCGGCGACGACGCCGTCGCGCACCACGCCACCCAGGGTCACGCCCAGCCCCGTGAGGTCGTCGTACCGGGCGGCGACCTCAGCGATGTGGGCCACGACGTCCTCGGGTCGCTTCGAGCGCGACGGCTCGTCCACGGAGGTCACGACCGCGGCCGTCAGGTCGGTGACGGCCGCGTACAGCCGGTCGGCGGTCAGCTTCACGCCGAGGAAGTGGTGGGACTCGCCGTGCACGTGCAGCAGCTCGGAGGGCCGGCCGGTCTGCGAGCGCAGCTCCGTGGCGCCCTCGACGAGCAGGCCCGCCGTGACGAGGGTCTTGGTGACGCGGCTGAGGGTGGGGCGGGACAGGCGCAGGCGCGGGGCGATCTCGGCGCGCGGCATCGGGCCGTGGACGAGCAGCTCCATCAGCACGTCCCGGGCGGCCTCGGACAGGACCGGCCAGGTGGGGTGCGTCGTGCGTGCGGCGGTTCTGGGCGACACCGGTCGAACCTACCCCGGACCAGGCGGCGCCGGTGACCGGAGCCCGGGACTCGAAACTGTTTCGGACCTGCCGTGGCAGCCCGCCGCCAGGTCCTGGTCGAGGTCGGGCAACTCGTCGCGGGTCACCACGTAGCCGGCGTAGGTGAACAACCTGATGTGGCTGCACGGCTACAACGGCCGGCCGCAGTCCTCGTTCTACCCCGGCGAGTCCGTCGTGGACATCGGCTCGGCGGAGCCGGTCCTCGGAGTCGCTGAAGTCCGGACCGCGGATGGCCGGGTACTTGCCGGTGTTGTCGCGGATGTGGCTGATCTCGTGGTCCGGGAGGCGTCGACGACGTGGGCGGCGGTGCCGGTCAGGGCGAACGCAAGGATCGCCAGGAGGCTCAGGCGTCGAACCGGAAGTGCACCGTGCGGTCGTACCGGCTGACGCCCTCGACCCGCCGGCCCTCCGGTCCGAGGGCGTCGGCGGCGTGGAACTTGTTGCCCATGGCGGGGATGCCGTCCAGCAGCGAGATCCCGCCCGCCGGGAACGGGGCCGTCGCGAACATCGGGCTCGCGCCCACCTCGGGCGTGAACAGGCGCAGGAACAGGTTCTCCTGCTCCGCCACGAGGGTGATGGTGCCCTCGGTGGTGCGCAGCGCGGCCCAGTAGGTGTTGGCGTGGTAGCCCTTGAACTCGGGGTACTGCCACAGGCTCGCCCCGGTGGCGGTGTTGTTGTGGTCCTTGGTCCACACGCCGTGGCTCACGCCGCGCATCCGGTTCTTCCACACCCGGTACGGCCCGTCGCCCAGCCACGTCATGCCGAGCACCTTGTGCTCGGGGTAGTCGAGGTTGACGCCCAGGAAGTCGTGGGGGCCGGTGCGGGTGTAGCGGTACTCCAGGCGCAGCCGGCCGTTCGAGTCCAGGCGCCGGCGGACGAGGTCCAGGTCGCCGCTGTAGGTGGCCTGCACGACGTACCCGGTGCCGTCGCGGAAGTGCGTGACGCCGGAGGGCGTCGCCGAGCCGACCGCCAGGGCCGGGCCGTCGGCCGGCGACACGGAGGCGCCGTCGCGGGTGACCCGGAGCAGCCTGCCGGTGGACTTGGAGAGGGTGACCGCCGTGCCGCCCGCGGACAGGGTGACGCTGCCCGGGTCCTCCGTGACGGACGTGGTGCCGGTGCCGGGGGTGACCACCCGCCGGGCGATGTCGACCGCCTTCTTGACCCGCCACGTCCAGGTGTCGACCGTGCGGCCCGACGGGTCGAGGACGTC
>NZ_JBFAAX010000545.1:0-3965 GCF_040639995.1 Actinosynnema sp. NPDC023658
CGGCCGTGACCGACTTCCCGGCGACCTGGCCGCCGTCCGCGGAGCAGCGGCCGGAAGATCAGCCGTTCTTCTCCTTGTAGCGCTTGTAGGCGCTGTTCACCAGCTCGATGTAGTCGTTCGAGCCCTTCGCCTCCAGCTCCTTGACGTAGGCGTCCCACGTGGAGAGGTCGCGCTGGCCGAGGATGAACTGGAGGGTGGACTGGGTGACCAGGTCCTTCAGCGGCGTCTCCATCAGGGCGGCGCGCTCGCGCTCCTCCTCGTTGAGCGGGGCGGGGGGAGGCAGCGGGCGCTGCTGCTTGTTCGCCATCGTCTTCTGGAAGGCGATCTCCTCCTCGGTGAACATCGACTGCAGCAGCTCGGTGGAGCCGCCGTAGGAGAAGACACCGCCCTGGAAGCCGAAGTCGCGCTGGAGGTTCTTGGGCGCACCGACGTTCATGCCGCCGAACGCGATCTCGGGCACGAGCTTGCGCTTGCCGGAGGAGTCCTTGTCGTAGGTCGTGCCGGGCACGCCCCACTTGGTGAACTCCTGGGCCTCGTCGGAGTACCACAGCCAGTCGATGAACTGCATGGTGGCCACGAACTTGTCGCTCTGGGCAGCCTTGGCCGAGACCATCAGGCCGTTCTCCAGGCGGGTGCCCGCGATGACGTCACCCTTGGGGCCCGAGGGCAGCGGGATCTTCGCCACGGTCGCGCCGGGGATCTTCGAGACGTTCGGCCGGTAGTCGTTCACGATGTTCTGCGCGTTGCTGCTGATCGCGTACGACTTGCCGCTGGCGAACTTCTGGATCGCCGCGTCGTCCTTCTGCGTGAAGCTCTCCGGGTCCATCAGGCCCTCGGCGACGAGCTTGTGGAAGTACTCGATGAGCTGCTTGTACTCCGGGGTCGCGCCGGTGAACTCGTACTTCTGCGCGGACTCGTTCCAGATCGAGTTCTTGACGTAGCCCCAGCCGGCCTGGGTGCCGAAGGTCTGGCCGGCGTAGTTCAGGATCGACTTGCCCTCGAAGCGGTCCGACAGCGGGTAGCTGTCCGGGTGCGCGGTCTTGATCGCCTTCAGGACGGTGTAGACCTCGTCCCAGTTCTTCGGCGCCTGGAGGTTGAGGCGCTGGAGCTCGTCGGTGCGGAACGCCAGGGTGTAGTCCTGCCAGATCTTCTCGTGCATGCCGGGCAGCACGTAGAACTTGCCGTCCTCCTGCCGCAGCGTGTTCAGCTCCGGCTCCAGCTTCCACTTCTCGACCTTGGCCTTGAAGTTCGGCATCAGCTCGAGGTAGTCGCTCACCGGCAGGATCGCGCCGGAGGAGACGAACTGCTCCTCCTGGCCCGGGTAGGTCTTGGAGATGATCGTCGGCGCGTCACCCGAGCTGATCAGCAGGCCGCGCTTCTGGTCGTAGTCGCTGTAGGGCACGACCGTCGGCTTGAGCGTGACGTTGGTCCGCTGCGTGATCTCCTTCCACAGCAGCCAGTCCTCCTTGAGCGGGTAGTGCGCCTGGTCGAGGTAGAGCAGGCTGATGTCCACCGGCTCGGCTGCCTTGAACTGCGTGCCGGCTTTGTAGTCGGCCATCGACGCGGTCTTCTTGCCCTCCAGGTCGACGCCGCCGCCCGCATCGGCGCCTTCCTCGCTGCACGCCGCCAGGCTGACCACGAGGCTGCCGGCCACGAGAGTCAGAAGCGTGCGCTTCCATGTCGTTCGCATCGTGCTCTCTCCTCAGGTGTATGACACCGTCGTCAACTCTGCGGACGCGCTACTGCTTGACCGCGCCGAGCATCACGCCCGACACGAAATAGCGCTGGATGAACGGGTACACGACGACGATGGGCAGCACGGTGAGCACCATCGTCACCGCCTTGATGTTGGCGGAGATGGCCACCGCGTTGGACTCCACGGCGCCGACCGACGTCGCCGAGGTGGCGCCGGCGATCATGTTCCGCAGGTACACCGTGACCGGGAACAGGTCCGCCCGGTCGAAGTAGAGGAACGCCTGGAACCACGAGTTCCAGTTGGCCACGGCGTAGAACAGGATCATCGTCGCCAGCACGGCCTTCGACAGCGGCAGCACGATCCGCAGCAGGATGCCGTAGGTGTTCAGGCCGTCGATAGCGGCGGCCTCCTCCAGCTCGGAGGGCAGGCTCTCGAAGAACGCCTTCATCACCAGGAGGTTGAACACGCTGATCGCGTTGGGCAGCACGACGGCCCAGATCGTGTTCGTCATGCCGAGCCCGTTGATCAGCACGTAGTTCGGGATCAGCCCGCCGTTGAAGAACATCGTGAACACCGCGATGCCGATGAGCAGGCCGCGGCCCTTGAGCTTGTGCTTGGACAGCACGTAGGCGTAGACCGTGGTGAGCACGATCGAGATCGCGGTGGCCGTCACGGTGTAGATGACGGTGTTGAGGTAGCTGTTCCAGAACGCCGGGTCGGCCGCGACGAGCTTGTAGGTGTCGAGGTTGAACCCGCGCGGCACCAGGTTCACCTGGCCGGTGCGGATGTAGACCTCGCTGCTGAACGACTGCGCCACGATGTTGACGAACGGGTACAGCGTCACCGCGACGACGACGAGCAGCACCACCACGTTGACGACCCGGAAGACCCGGTAGCCGGGCGAGTCGTCCAGCGACGTGCGGCGCGGTCCGGCGGGCTTGTCGATCCGCGCCATCAGGCGCGCGGGGTCGGTGGTCACCACAGGCTCGTCCCCACTGCTCGGCGCGAGATCGCGTTGGCGGACAGGACCAGGGTCAGGCCGATGACCGACTCGAACAGGCCGATCGCGGCGGCGTAGCTGAAGTTGTTCGACACCAGGCCGACGCGGTAGAGGTAGGTGGAGATGACGTCCGCGGTCGGGTAGGTCAGCGGGTTGTACAGCAGCAGGACCTTCTCGAATCCGACCGCCATGAACGTGCCGATGTTGAGGATCAGCAGCGTGACCATCGTTGGGCGGATTCCGGGCAGCGTCACGTGCCAGGTCTGCTGCCACCGGTTCGCGCCGTCGATCCGCGCCGCCTCGTAGAGCTGCGAGTCGATCGTGGTCAACGCGGCCAGGTAGAGGATCGTGCCCCAGCCGACGGTCTGCCAGACCTCGGAGGAGACGTAGAGGGAGCGGAACCAGCCCGGGTCCTGGATGAACGAGACCGCTTGACCGCCGAACGCGCGCACGATCTGGTTGACCGTGCCCTCCAGCGACACCAGCTGCATGATCATGCCGGCGACGATCACGATCGAGAGGAAGTGCGGCAGGTAGGACACCGTCTGCACGAACCGCTTGAAGTAGCGCGAGCGGACCTCGTTGAGCAGCAGCGCGAGCACGATCGGCAGCGGGAAGGTGAACAGCAGCGACAGCGCGCCGAGCACCATCGTGTTGCCGAAGACCTCCCAGAAGTTCGGGTCGTTGAAGAACATCTTGACGTACCGCAGGCCGACCCACGTCTGGCCGTAGATGCTGCCGCCCGGCACGAACTTGCGGAACGCGATCACGTTGCCGAGCATCGGCGCGTAGCGGAAGACCAGGAAGAACAGCAGCGGGACGACTGCGAGCGAGTAGAGCTGCCAGTCGCGCTTGAACGCCTTGCGCCAGGTGGTCTTGTACCTGGGTTGCCTGCGGATCCTGGGCGGTCTCCCCGACTCGCGCGGCGCGGCCTCGGTCG
This sequence comes from Actinosynnema sp. NPDC023658, assembly GCF_040639995.1. Taxonomy (NCBI): domain Bacteria; kingdom Bacillati; phylum Actinomycetota; class Actinomycetes; order Pseudonocardiales; family Pseudonocardiaceae; genus Actinosynnema; species Actinosynnema sp. NPDC023658. The sequence continues at coordinate 3,637 of NZ_JBFAAX010000545.1, forward strand.
TCGGTTCGCTGATCCGGGTGGTCATGCTCGTTCCACCTCCTCGTGGGTGACCGACACGGCGGTGAGCCGGCGCCGCGTGTGGTCGACTTCGCGCAGCGGGCCGACGAGCCGCAGGTCCACCGCTTCGTGCACGTCCGCGCTCGACCGGGACACGCGCAGCTGCAGCGCGCCCGGTTCGACCACGCGCCGCCCGTCCCGACCGGTGAACGACGTGACGTCGGCCGGGACGCGGAACGTGACGCGTGCCGACGCGCCGCCGTCCAACGCGACCCGCGCGTAACCGATGAGCCGCTCGACCGGGCGCGTCACCTGCGCGACGGGGTCGTGCA
>NZ_JBFAAX010000546.1:0-3328 GCF_040639995.1 Actinosynnema sp. NPDC023658
GCCGCGCGCACGCCGACGATGAATCCTCGCGTCCTCGCTCAACCAGGTGCAGATCGCCCGCGACCACGACTCGGCCGACGTCACCATCGGCGTCGCCGGCCCCGATCGCGAGCCCGGTCCTGGTCCCGGCCCCGGTCCCGGCCCCGGTCCTGGTCCCGGTGTCGGCACTCCTGACCCCGACCCGGCCGCCGTCGCCGCCGTCGTCGACGCCCGACCCGGCACCCGCGCCCACTACCGCACCACCCGCACACCCGTGACCGTCCCCGGCGTGGCCGGCACCACCAGCGTCGTCTCCTTCACCGGCGACGCCACCTGGGACGGCTACCGGATGGTCTCCGGCAGGTGGTTCACCCGACCCGGCGAAGCCGTCGCACCCACCCCGTTCCTGACCGCCACCGGCACCCGAGTGGGCGACACCGTCACGGTGCACGACGGCGACAAGGCCGTCACCGTGCGCATCGTCGGGGACGTCTTCGAGATGAGCAACGACGGCATGGTCGTCCTCACCGACGCCGCCACCTTCCCCTCTGACTCGACCACCGCCGAACACCACATCGCCGTCGAACCGGGCACCGACGTCACCGCCTACGCCGAAGGCCTCAACGCCGCGCTGAAGCCGCTCGGCGTCACCGCCCGACCCGGCCCGTCCGGCCAGGCCAGCGACACGATCATCCTGATCAACAGCCTGACCGCCGTGCTCACCCTGATGCTCGTCGCCGTCGCCGCCATGGGCGTGCTCAACGCCGTCGTGCTCGACACCCGCGAACGCGTCCACGACCTCGGCGTCCACAAAGCACTCGGCATGACCCCTCGGCAGACCATCGCCATGGTCATCGCGTCCGTGGTCGTGATCGGCGTGCTCGGCGGCGGGATCGGCGTGCCGGTCGGCGTCGCGCTGCACCGCTGGGTCCTGCCCGCCATGGGGACGAGCGCCGGAATCGGCCTGCCCACCTCCGCGTTCACCGTCCAGGACCCGCCCGAACTGCTCCTGCTCGGCCTCGGCGGCCTGCTCATCGCCATCGTCGGCGCGCTGCTCCCGGCCACCTGGGCGGCGAGGACGTCCACCTCCACCGCCCTCCGCACCGAGTAAGTCCCTCCTCCGCCCGCCTTCCTCCGGCCGCCGCCTCGACGTGACGTCTCAGCGTGACGTCTCAGCGTGACGGCGGGCGGAGGGTGGGCACCAAGGCGAGCGCCGGCACCAGCAGCAGCGGCACGACCAGCAACGCCCGCAGCACCCCGACGTGATCACCCAACAGGCCCACCACCGGCGGCCCGGCCAGGAACGCGGTGTACCCGATGACCGCCACCACGCTCACCCGTGCCGCCGCACGACCCTTCTCGTCCGCCGCCGCGCTCATGCCCACCGGGAAACCCAACGCCGTGCCCAGGCCCCACAACGCCACCCCGCCCACGGCCACCGCGGGCGACCCCGCCAGCACCGCCACCGCCACACCCACGATCGCCACCACCATGCTCACGACCACCACCGGCACCCGTCCCCAGCGGTCCAGCGCGACCGTGCCCACCACCCGCCCGAGCGTCATCGTGGCCACGAACACCCCGAACACCGCCGCACCCGCCGCCGGCCCGAACGCGTACCCGTCCACGAACGCCACCGCGACCCAGTCGTTCGCACTGCCCTCGGTGAACGCCAACACCAGCACCAACAACCCGATCAGCACCGTCCGCGGCTCCCGCCAAGCCGCCAGCACTCCGCTCTTCGCCCCGGCCGGCGCCGCGTCGCCGCCGTACCCGTAGGACCGCGCGGCGACGAGCGTGCCGACCAGCACCACCACCGCGACGCCCGCCAAGTGCGCCGTCACCGGCAGGACCAGCTGCGCCGCCAGCGCCGCCAACCCGGCCGCGACGACCGTGCCCAGGCTCCACACCGCGTGGAACCTCGGCATCACCGTCCGCCCGACCGCCCGCTCGACCGCCGCCGCCTCCACGTTCATCGCCACGTTGCAGGTCCCCGACCCGTAGCCGAGCAGGAACAACCCGACCCCCGCCACCACCGCCGAAGGCCACGTCCCGATCGCGACACCCGCGACCACGAGCCCGACCGACACCCCGACCGCCGACAAGCACACCGCCCGCCGCGCCCCGAGCCGGTGCGTCACCACGCCGGCCGACACCATGGCCACCGTCGCGCCGGCCGACGCGGCCAGCAACAACAACCCCAACGCGCCCGCGCCGAGGCCGAGCGCGTCCCGTGCGGCGGGAACGCGGGCGAACCACGACGCCACCGCCACCCCGTTGAGGCCGAACGTCACCCCAACCCCGACCACCGCCCTCCGAACCCCCACCCGGCCCTCCGCCTTACGCACCCTTCCCCACCCGGCCGCAGTCTCCCGGGTGTCTTGGCCGGCGATCTCGTGCGCATCCTTGGTGGCCATCGCGCTCCCCCTACTCCTGGTCCTATCTCCCCGGTCGCGTCCCAGGTCACCTGACCTCACCTGTGCAAGCGCTTGCACCACAAGCGCCCGCACTCGGGCCTCAATCGCCCCACACGTGCCGACATCTCAGCGCTCGCTCTCACTTCCGGCCTTCTGACCCTTTGTTCCTTCGCTGGTCAGCGCGTGTGCCGGCAGACTGGTGCGGTGGTCGGGAAACCTGGTGAGGCGACGCTGGAGGACGTGGCACGCCTGGCGGGCGTGTCCACCGCAACCGCGTCCCGCGTGCTGAGCGGTCGCGGTCCGGCGTCGGACAGCGCACGCCGCCGAGTCGCCGCAGCGTCCCGAGAACTCGCCTACGTCCCCCACGCCGCCGCCCGCGCCCTCGCCACCCGCAGCGGCACGCGGATCGCGGTCGCCGTCGGCGGCCGGAGCGCGCACGTCCTCAACGATCCCTACGTCGCCCGCGTGGTCGCCGCGACCGCCGAAGTAGCCGCCGCCCGCGAGGTCGGCGTGTCCCTCCACTGGCTGCCCCTGCACGACCCCGGCGAGCTCGGCAGGTTGGCGGAGAACCGCGGCATCGGCGGGATCGTCGTGGTCAACCCGACCGCTCCCGCACTGGCCGCCGCCCCCAGGTCCGCCCGCGGCCGGATCGCGGCCATCGGCGTCGGCACGCGCGACGTACCGGCCTTTGACGTCGACAACGCCACCGCCACCACCCGCGTCGTGGAACACCTCCTGGCCGGCGGCCGACGCCGGGTGGCCATGATCACCGGCCCACCGTGGCTCCCGTGCACCCAACGCGCGCTGACCGCGTACCAACGGGCGGTGGGGGAGGCCGGCGCACCGTCCCGAACGGTCCCCGGCGACTTCACCGCCGCCCAGGGCGAGACCGCCGCAACCACCATCATGACCCGCTGGCCGGACACCGACGC
>NZ_JBFAAX010000546.1:3338-3955 GCF_040639995.1 Actinosynnema sp. NPDC023658
CCGCACTCGGGGCGCTGTCCGCTCTCCGCCGTGCGGGCGTCGACGTGCCGGGCGACGTGGCGGTCGCGGGCTTCGACGACATCGCCTTCGCCGCCCTGAGCCGCCCCGGCCTGACCACGACCACCAACCCGGTGGAAGCCATCGCAACCGGCGCCGCCACCGCCGTCCTGGACCGCCACTCTCCGGCCCGGCTCACCTTCTACCCCTCGGCGCTGGTCCTGCGCGACAGCGCCTGACCAACCTCCGCGCCCACCGTGCACCGACCACCCCACTGTCCACCGCGCTGACGCCCACGCCGCGGCCGGCCGACCTGGACGAGAACCCGGTGCGCTGGCCGCGTTCACCTCCGACGCCTCCACCGCCGCGCCGACCGCCACCCGGACGCCCGCGCCGCGCCGACCGCCACCCGGATCCCCGCGCCGTGCCGACCGCCGCACGGATGCCCGCGCCGCGCTGCCCGCCGTGCCGACGCCCGCGCCGTGCCCCGCCGCAGCGACCACCAGGCCGCACCGACGCACCGACCGCCAAGCCGTACCGACCTTCAAGCCGCACCGACCCGCACAGACGCATCCGCCACGCCACGCCGCCACGCCGACGCGCCCGTCGCGCTTACCGAC
>NZ_JBFAAX010000547.1:0-3940 GCF_040639995.1 Actinosynnema sp. NPDC023658
CCGAACGGCTGCTGTCCGCGCTCGACCCGCGGGTCATCGCGTCGGTCCAGGAGGGGTTGGCGCGCAGCGGGTCGGTCGGTCAGCAGCGGATGCGCGACCTGCACGGCGGGCGCACGGACGGGCTGGAGGTGTCGCCCAACCTGTGGGCGGGGGTCGGGCTGGTCCGCGGCGGGGCGGGCACGGCGCTGGTGGGCAGCCACGTCGAGGTGGCCGAGCGGATAGCGGAGTACCACGCGCTGGGCATCGACGAGTTCGTGCTGTCGGGGCACCCGCACCTGGAGGAGGCCTACTGGTTCGGGGAAGGCGTGCTGCCCCTGTTGCGCGCCCGCGGGCTGTGGCACCACCCGACCGCGCAACGGGATACCGCCGAGCCCGCCGGTATCCCCTTCGCGCCCGGAGTCGGCCGGTGAGCGGTGCCGGGTGTGACCGGCGGGTGACGCCGCCCGCCGCCGAGGACCGGCGCGACCGGACCCCGGGGGTCAGGGGTGGTCTAGCTGGATGCGGGCGTGGGCTTCGGGGAGGCCCGCCGGCGGCCAGGTGACGAGCAGGTCCAGGACGTCGTCGTGCGGGCGCGGCACGATGAAGTCCTGCCTGCCGGAGTACCCGTGGTTCCCCCCGGTGAACGAACTCCGGTACTCGGGGGTCCAGAACGCCTTGCCGTCCGTGACCACCGCGATGGCGGGGACGTGGGAGGCCGACCGGATGAGGTCCGTCCGGTCGCCCTCCGCGGGCGGGATGCCGAGCCTCGCGGACATGGCGTTCCCGATGGTGTCCGCGACGTCGCCGCGCGCGGAGCTCGTCAGGCCGACGGACAGCGTCGCGTGGTCGACGGCGGTCAAGCGGGTGAGCACCACCACCGCGTGGTCGTTGCGGTGCAGGACTTGTGGGGGCGCGGCGCTGGTGCCGCTCTCGACGTCGACCTCGTGGTGCGCGGTCGTGACGTGGTGCTCGTAGTCCTCGGCCGGTGCGACGGCGGTGACGGGCGCGTCCCAGATCGACCTGGTGGCCCGGTCGACGGTGGCGCGATCTGGCAGCGCGACCGTGACCAGCGTTTCCGGGAAGCCGATCTCCGGCCACGCGAGCACCAGCGTCACCTCGTCGAACAGGGGCGGGAGCCGGTAGGTGAAGTCGTGCACGGGCCCGGAGCGACCCTCGAAGTGGTCACCGCTGCTGCTGGAGTGGAAGGCCGGGTGCTCCCAGTGCGCGCGGCCGGTGTCGTCGACCCTGCCGAGCCGGAGGTCCATCCCCTCGTCGAAAGCGGGCAGCCGCCGCCGGGGCGCGACGGGTGCCGCGCGACGGATGTCGCGCTGCCGCTCGATCGCACTGCGCCGGTCCAGCGGCAGGCGGGCGAGCAGGTCCAACTCCAGTCCGGTCGACCGGGAGGTCGCCTGCACGACGCCGACCGTCAGCTCCGCCCGTCGCACCAGCAAGCCACCGGGGTGCGCCACGGCACCCAACGTCTCCGCGCTGTCCCCCCACATCGCACCAGCATGGCGCGGATGCCCGGGTGCCGGACGGTTGTCGCACCGGTTCACCCGTTGAGCCCTGTGCCGCCGTGACGGCCGTGGGCACGCTGGATGGCGGTGAGGGGGAGGGATGGCCGCGCGCGCTCGCAGTCGCAGGAGAAGTCGTGGCAGGGGCAACCGCAGGAGGAAGAGGGTCGAGAAGAGGATCCAGTGGTCCCTGCTCCTCGGCGGAGCAGCGGTCTTCCTGCTGTGGCGGTTCGTCGAGGCGCACCCGGTGCTGTCGGTGTGGGTGGCTTCGGTGCTGGTGGGGACGACGGTCGTCGCGTTCGCGGTGTGGCTGCGCGCCCGTCACCACCGGTCGCTGCTCCAAGCCGAACGGGATCTCGCCATCGGGGGCACCGACGGCATGAGCGGTGCGGAGTTCGAGCAGTGGACGGCCCGGCTGCTGCGCCGCTCGGGGTGCGTCGACGTGCGGGTGGTGGGTGGGGCGGGTGACGCGGGCGCGGACGTCGTGGCCAAGGCGCCGGACGGCCGTCGGGTCGTGGTGCAGTGCAAGCGCTACAGCAACAACGTCGGCACCAAGGCCGTGCAGCTGTTCGCGGGCACCGACCGGCTCTACCACAAGGCGGACGTCTCGTTGCTCGTGACGACCGCGGGGTTCACCGCCGACGCGCGCAAGGTGGCGGCGGGCGTGGGAATCCTCCTCGTCGACCGCCCGGCCCTGGCCGAGTGGGCCCGCACGGGCACCCCGCCGTTCTCCATGACGCGCCCGACTCCCCAACGGGGCCGGGCCGGCGTCCAGGGATCGCGTTCCTCCGTGGAGCCGTGACCGGGCAACGCATTCACCCGGGCCGGGCGTATCAGAGGCACGGCGGGCGGTAGCCGTTGATGCGCAGGCCGCGGAAGTCCAGGTCGTTCGGGGTCTTGCCCACGAAGACCAGGCCGCGGGCCTCGGTGAGCGCCGAGTCGAACGAGTGCGCCGGCCGGCCCAGCTCGGGCAGCCACGTCCACCGGTCGGGGCTGAAGCTGAAGAACCTGCGGACCAGCTTCCCGCCCGTGGACGGCACGAGGGTGAGCCACTTGTCGCCGCCGCTCCAGTGCGACGCGGGGCGCAGCTGCACGTAGAGGTCGTCGGTGGCGCGGTACGTCAACCAGAAGCCGGACGAGTCGGAGAGGTCGGCCTGCGCCTCGAACCGGTTGCCGAGCCAGACGACGGCCACGTGCCACTCGGCTCCGACGAACGTCACCTTGGCGGCGTACCCGTGGCGCTCGCGGACGAGCAGGCTGCCGGTGGCCGGCACGGTGGCGCCCTCGCCGGAGGCGAGCCACTGCTGGTACCGGTCGATGGACGGGGTCGCGCACTCGTGGCCCCTGCGGGCCGGGTCCGCAGCGGTCGCGGTGTCCGCCCGGGCGATCGCGGCCGGGGCGGCGAGGGACAACGCCACCACCTGGACCAGGGCCGTCAACGCGATCGTCGCACGCCGGTGCAGTGGGTTTCCGCGCATTCACCGGAAGCTAGCACAACGGCCATCCCGGCGGTGATCACGAGTCCCAGCCCCGACGAACGCGAGCCCGGCCGATCACCGAGGACCGGCCGGGCTCGCGGGTGGAGCGGATCAGACGAGGTCGAACCGGTCGAGTTCCATGACCTTGGTCCAGGCCGCGACGAAGTCCCGCACGAACTTCTCGCGGGCGTCCTCGCTCGCGTAGACCTCCGCGAGGGCACGCAGCTGCGAGTTCGAGCCGAACACGAGGTCGACCGCGGTGGCGGTCCACTTCAGCTCGTCGGTGGCCGAGTCGCGGATCTCGTACACGTGCTCCTCGGACTCCGCCGCCTTCCACCGGGTGCCCGGCGACAGCAGGTTGGCGAAGAAGTCGTTGGTGAGCACACCGGGCCGGTCGGTGAGGACACCGTGCCGGCTGCCGCCGTGGTTGACCTCCAGGGAGCGCAGGCCGCCCACGAGGACGGTCATCTCCGGCGCCGTCAGGTCGAGCATGTAGGCGCGGTCGACCAGCAGCACCTCCGGCTGGAGCTTCTCGCCGGCACGCAGGTAGTTGCCCAGCCACAGGTGCGACCGGCGCGGGCGGGGCTCCAGGCGCATCGGCGTGTCGAGCGGCGGTGGCGCGAGCAACGTGACCACGGCGTACCCGGCGGCGGGCGGGGCGAGGCCGGCGAGCAGGCCGCACACGTACCCGCCCTGACCGGAGTTCGGCGGCCCGTTGAACCGCGCCGGGATGACGACCTCCATCAGGCACCCACCCTCTGCGGCGCGCACGTCGCCTGGACGCACAGCGAGGTGTGCACCGACACCGCGCCGGACAACGCCCGGCACTCCTCCACCACGAACCGCACCTTGTCCTCCCGGGCCGGGTCGTTGTCGGCGATGAGCACGCCGATCACCGTGCCGCTGTGCGCGATCACCAGGCCGAGCGCGTCGACCTCGTCGCGGATGCGGCGCAACGCCGCCAGCAGC
>NZ_JBFAAX010000548.1:0-3917 GCF_040639995.1 Actinosynnema sp. NPDC023658
GTGCTCGACCAGCTCAGCAGGCCCGGTGGACACGCCGTGCTGCGCGGCGAGGGCCCGCGGTCGTGTTCCTGGGCGTCCACCAGCAGCGCCGCGCGCTTGCGCAGCCTGCGCTTGGACAGCTGCTGGGCGAGCAGCAGGAGCCCGATCAGCGCGAGGAAGGCGAGGATCCACCAGGCGTAGGACGACAGGTCGTCGACCTTCTCCGGCTGCGAGACGAGGCTGTTGCTGTCGATCGTCGCGGCCGGTCCGGTGAGGGACTGCTTGATGTCGAGGTCCCCGGCCAGCGCCTGCCAGCCGTCCTCGGAGGCGGCGATCCCGTCCACCAGCCCGGAGGCCAACCGCGGGCCGTCCGAGCTGCCCCCGGGATCCCACGACGACAGCAGCAGCAGGTCCCGCCCGTTCTGCTCGAACGCCTGGAGGGCGGCGAACGGGCGGTCCACCCCGACGCCGAAGTCGGTGTCGCGCCGGTCGATCGCCCGGAACTCCGCCATCCGCAGCGGCGCCCGCAGCTGCTCGACCTGGTCCGCGGTCGCGCCCACGAGCAGACCGGGCGTGGAGGAGTCGATCAGCTCACCGGCGTCCACCACCCGCACGGTGAACCGGTCGTGGTTGGCCTCCTGCAACTCCCGCACCAGCGCCGCGGCGTCGGTGAGGCCGGCCTCGGTCGGCTCGGAGCCGCCGAACGCGACCGTCAGCACGTTGCCGAGCACCTGCGGGAAGCGGCGGAAGCCCGGGTCGAACGGCTGGCCGCGGGTGGCCTCGACGGTGGAGGCGTTGCCGTCGAAGGACGCCAGGACCGGCAGGTAGGACAGCTCGCCGGTGCAGTCGAACCCGCGACCGTCGCCGCCGCCGTCGTTGCCGGACGGCACCGCGTCCAGCCGGGCGGTGAAGGTGTTGCCCGCGGTGAGGATGGTGCGCGGCACGGTGATCGTGCGGTCGATCGCGGTGTCGTCGTTGCGGAGCACCTGCGAGTCGACGAGCCGGTCGTTCCAGTAGTAGGACAGCACGGCCGAGATCTGGGGCGGCAGCTGGGCGTACCGGCCGACCAGGTGGACCCGGACGCCGTCCACCGCGGCGCCGAAGTGCGACTGGCTGACCTGGACGTCGAACTCCGACTGGCCGAGCCCCGCCAGCCGCGGCGCCGGCTGGCCGAGGTCGCCCAGGGTGATCTTCGTCCGCCCCGGTTCGGTGCCGGTCTCACCGAGCCGGTCCGTCGTCGCGGAGTCGGCCAGCGCCAGCAGGTCGGAGCCCAACGCGGTCGTGGCGGCGGTCAGGCGGGCGGGGTCGCCGGTCAGGGTGAGCGTGGGCACGCCGTCCACCGCCGAGATGTCGGTGCGCACGTCACCCTCTCCCGCGACCAAGCGGACCACCCGGCCGTCGAGGGGCCGCACGGCAGCCGCCCGGTCGCCCTGCGACGGCGTGGTGACCGTGACGGCGGTCGCGGGGGTGTAGCGGTGGACGATCGCGGCCTGCGCCGCCAGTGCCGCTTCCCGCAGCCGCGCGTCCGGCGACCCGGGCACCCGGACGGAGACCGCGCGCACGCTCGCGCCGAAGAAGTCCGCGAGGGTGTCCGGCGGCTTCCCGGCGCCCTCCAGCTCGACCACGGCGTCGACGAACCGCGCGGTGCCCTCGTTCGAGCGGACGCAGACCTGGCGGGGATCGGTCACGCCGCCGGTCAGGAACCTCAGCGAGAACAGCAGGTGGCCGTCCTCGACGTCGGCGGCGGTCACCGGGAACCGCAGCGGGAGCTCGCGCTGGTCGGCGGCCTTCCCGGCGGTCGCGACGACGTGGTCGTGGGTGAGCACCTCCACCCGGCCGGTGGCGTCGGAGTCGAACAGCAGCCGCCCGTGCACCTCGGTCGGGGTGAGCCCCGCCGGGACCGGGATCCGGACGTCCTGGGCCTGGGTGTTCGACCGCAGGGAGTAGGTCGTGCCCGGGTCGAACGGCTCGGCCGCCGCCGGACCCGCGCCGATCCCGCCCCCTGCCAGCAGCACGGCCAGGACCAGCGCCGGCCAGGACGGGCCCCTCATGGGCGCCGCTCGCGGAGGTGGCGCTCCTCGACGAAGTACAGGGGCCTGCGCTTGCTCTCCTTGTAGATGCGGCCGACGTACTCACCGATGATGCCCAGGCAGAACAGCTGCACGCCGCCGATGCAGATCAGCGTCGCCGTCATCTGGGTGGTCTCGTGGAACCGCCGGTCGGTGAAGACCGACATCGACACGATGTAGATCAGGTGGACGAACGACGTGCCGGCCATCAGCAGCCCGAGGACGGTGGCCACCCGCAGCGGCGAGGTGGTGAACGAGGTGATGCCGTCGATCGCCAGGCCCAGCAGCCCGCCGTAGCTCCACTTGGTGCGACCCGCCGCCCGCTCGGCCCGGTCGTAGAGGACTTCCTTCTTCCTGAACCCGATCAGGCTGAACATGCCCTTGGTGTAGCGCTCGGTCTCGCGGAACCGCCGCAGCGCCGAGACGCACCGACGGTCGAGCAGGCGGAAGTCCCCGGTGTCCATCTGCAACCGCACCCTGGTCGTGTGCTGGAGCACGGTGTAGAAGGCGTGCGAGGTGAACTTCTTGAGCCAGGACTCGCCGGCCCGCGAACGACGGCGGGCGTAGACGTCCTCGTAGCCCTCCTCCCAGGCCGCGATCATCCGGCCGATCAGCTCCGGGGGGTCCTGGAGGTCCGCGTCGAGGATGACGGTGGCGTCCGCGTCGACGTGGTCGAGGCCCGCGATCATGGCCGACTCCTTGCCGAAGTTGCGCGACAGGCTCACCCACGCGATGCGCGGGTCCGCCGCGGCCCGGTCCTTGATCAGCTCCAGGGTCCGGTCGTCGCTGCCGTCGTCCACGAACAGGAACGTGAAGTCGTAGGCCGGGAGGCTGTCGGCGACCGATTCGAGGCGGTCGACCAGGACGGGGATCACCTCCTCCTCGTTGTACGCGGGCACCAGGAGCGTGATCCGGTCGCCGCGCGCCGGGGAGTCTTCGGCACGCGGCATGGCTACGGCGCGGGCGCGGAGGGTCGTCCGGTGCTCATGCCGCCGAACGTAACCCGCGTCGTGTCCACGCGCAGACCGGGAAGAGGCGTCCACGCGGCCAGGGGATGATCGACCACCCGTTCTCGTGACGGCTCGTCACCGCAACGCGTGAACGGCATCCCCGATTCGCTACCCGCCGTCAGTCGGGAGGTCCTACCGACCGGCCACCCGAGGAGCCGTCACCGGAGGAGGAAGTCCGCGACCCGGATCGGTGACGGAGTCGTGCCGGTGGACGTCCGCTGGTACTGGACGGACAGGACGCCGTCCACGGGGACGCGGGAGGTGTCGACGTTGACCTCCCCGAACGCGCGCAGCGGCGCGGGGTCGAAGACGACGGACCAGTCCGCCCACCCGCCGTCCCGGCTCGCCGCGACGATCCGGCCCCGCGGCATCACCAGGTAGGCGTTGTCGGCGCGGTCGAGCACCAGCTTCGTGCGCTGGGTGCTGTCGGGCGGCACGGGCACCTCGCGCTTGGTCCACCCGCCGTTCCGGCCGCGCACGAGGTGGAACACCCGGCCGTGCCGCGCGCGTTGCCGCGGGTAGTCCGAGACGCGGCCGTCGGGCACGTAGCTGATCACGACGTGCGGGGCGCCGGTCGAGTCGACGGCCAGGCTCTCCTGGTTCATCAGCGCGTGGTCCGGGCCGAGCGGGTCGACGACGATCCCCGGCGAGGACACCGACACCGGCTCGCCCCCGGTGACGCCCACGACCGCGCCCGCGTCGTTGCGCCACGTGCGGCCCCGGTCGTCGCTGTAGGCGTAACCGGTGTCGTGGTTGGCCAGCCCGCCCTCCGCGCACAGCACGGCGGCGTCGCCCTCGCGCCAGGTGAACGCCGCGTGCAGGCGGCCACGCCGGTCGTAGGCCAGGCCGTGCAGGTACC
>NZ_JBFAAX010000549.1:0-492 GCF_040639995.1 Actinosynnema sp. NPDC023658
GCCCCGCGTGCTCGGCGGACAGCGCGGCGATCTCCGCCCGGACGTTCGGCCGGTGCCTGGCGACGTCCAGCGTCACCAGCGCCGTGGCGGCCTCGCGCATCGCGGACGCCAGGCCGTGCTCGGCCTCCCCGATCGGCACGTGCTCGGCGGCGGGTGCGCTGGGCAGGTCGAACACCGTCCACCGCAGCACGCCGTCGGCCACCAGCTTCGGCACCAGGCCCACGCCGACGTCGGGCAGCACGGCGGCCTGACCGGCGCGCAACGCGGACTTGGCGAGCGGGCCGTTGCCGCCCAGGCCGCGGACGTCGCCGGGCACGGGCACCACCAACCGGGCCGCGGTCGCGGACGAGCGGCGCAGGGACGCCAGGAGCAGGGCGGGACCGACCGGGGCCTCTTCGGGGCCGGGCAGGTCCAGCGCGGTCGCGGTGCCGTCGTCGTCGGCCACCACTTCGTGCAGCTCGGCCCAGAACCCGAGGGCGTCCAGGACGTCGA
>NZ_JBFAAX010000549.1:502-3915 GCF_040639995.1 Actinosynnema sp. NPDC023658
GTGTTTGTTTTTCAGTCGTTTGATTTTCCGATCTGCAGGTTGTCGGCCGCGTAGGCCACATGCAGCCAGGCCGACGTCCAGACGACCAGCGTCGCACTCGCACAAGACACGCCTGCCGAGGGTACGCGGGCCGTCCGACGGGTCAGGTCGCCGGGCCGACGTGCTCGACCAGCAGCGAGCGGAACCGGTCGACCGCCTCGGCGTCCGCGAACGCCCGGCGCGGCACGGCGTACACAGCGGTCGTGCCGGTCCTGAGCACGAAGCCGCGCGCGGTCTCGACCCAGCCGGGCAGCTCGCCCCAGCTCAGCTCGCTGCGGGCGGCCTCACCGACGGACATCCGCAGCGAGTGCGCGTCGGCCGTGCCGCTGACCGTCCTGGCGGCGAGCGGGTGGTTGTGGAAGTTCACCGCGGTGCCCACCGGGACCAGTGCGATGATGATCACAGCGAGGACGAGGCCGAACACGCCCGCCCACGTCATGCCCATCGCCAGCACCACGACGCCCAGCACGCCGAGCGCGGCGGCGAACCACGGCGCCCACCGGTACAGCGGCACGGCGGTGCGCAGCGCGTCACGCCAGTCCGCGGGCCGGGGCGACCAGCTGAAGTCCACGCTCACCGGGCGGCCCCGGGGGTCGGACGCTTCACCGGCTCGCAGCACCGGGTGGCGCAGAACGCGCCGTTGGTGGTGCACCCGGCGGTCGGGAAGTCCGACAGCTTGCGCGCCGGGGCGTCGGCCACGTGCTCCGCGACGAGCTCCGCGACGAGCTGGGCGAACCGGGGATCGGCGTTGGGCGTGGCCGCGCGGGCGAAGCCCATGCCCAGCTCCTGGGCGCGCTCACGGGCCTCGGTGTCGAGGTCCCAGACCACTTCCAGGTGATCGCTGACGAACCCGATGGGGCACACGACCACGTTGCGCACACCCTTGTCGTAGAGGGTGTCGAGGTGGTCCACGACGTCCGGCTCCAGCCACGGGATCTGCGGCGGACCGGACCGCGACTGCCACACCACGTCGTGGTCGGACACGCCGGCGGCCTCGGCCACCAGCCGGGACGCCTCGGAGACCTGCCGGGAGTAGAGGTGGCCGCCGTCCTCGGGCGGTCCGGCCGCCCGGTCCGCCGACACCGGGACCGAGTGCGCGGTGAACACGACCCGGTAGTCCTCGCCGGGCAGCTGGGCCGCGGCGGCGCGCACGGCGTCCGCGAACGACGCGACGAACAGCGGGTGGTCGAAGAACTGGCGCAGCTTGACCAGCTCGGGCGCGTCCTCGACGGCCGCGCGGGCGCGCAGGATGTCCTCGTCGTACTGCCGGCACGCCGAGTAGCCGCCGTAGGCGCTGGTCGGGAACACGAGCGCGCGCTTCACGCCGGCGGCCTTCATCTCGGCCAGCGTGTCCTCGACCATCGGGTGCCAGTTGCGGTTGCCGAAGTAGATCGGCAGGTCGACCAGGCCGCGCACGGCCTCGATCGCGGCGCGGTTGAGCGCGTTGATCGGGGACACGCCGCCGAAGTGCTGGTAGTGCTGCTCGACCTCGTCCAACCGCTCGGGCGGGACGCCCCGGCCGCGGGTGACGTTCTCCAGGAAGGGGCGGACGTCGTCGGGTCCTTCCGGTCCGCCGAAGGACAGCCAGAGCAGCGCGTCGTAACTCACCCGGACATCCTCGCGCCGCCGCTCGCGGACCGCACAACCGGGTCGGCGTGGTCGAGGGCACACCGACCCGGTCCCGCGGGCTAGAGGCCGAGGAAGTGGACGCCGCCGTCCACGAACACCATCGAGCCGGTGGTGGCGGGGAACCAGTCCGACAGCAGGCCGCACACCGACTGGGCGACCGGCGTCGGGTCGTCGACGTTCCACCCGAGCGGCGCCTTCTCGCCCCACATGGCCTCCAGGTCCGCGAAGCCGGGGATCGACTTGGCGGCCATCGTGCGCACCGGGCCGGCCGAGATCAGGTTCACCCGGATGCCCTGCGGGCCGAGGTCGCGCGCCAGGTAGCGGTTGATCGACTCGAACGCCGCCTTCGCCGCGCCCATCCAGTTGTAGGCGGGCCACGCCTGGCGGGCGTCGAAGTCGAGGCCGACCACCGACGCGCCGCGGCCCATCAGCGGCAGGGTGGCCTGCACCAGGGCCTTGTACGAGTACGCCGAGACGTGCATGGCCGTGGCCACGTCCTCCCACGGCGCGTCCATGAACGGCGCACCGAGGCACGACGGCGGCGCGTAGCCGATCGCGTGCACGACGCCGTCCAGCCCGTCCACGTGCTCGCGCACCCGGTCGGCCAGCGTGTCCAGGTGCTCCTGGTTCTGCACGTCGAGCTCGACCACCGGCGCGGCCTGCGGCAGGCGCTTGGCGATCCGCTCCACGAGGCTCATCCGGCCGAAGCCGGTGAGCACCACCTGGGCGCCCTGCTCCTGGGCGACCCTGGCCACGTGGAAGGCGATCGACGCGTCCGTGATCACGCCGGTGATCAGCAGCCGCTTGCCTTCGAGCAGTCCCGTCACTGAAACCCGTCCTCCGAAAGTGTTGTGCTTGGTACTGGTCTTGCCCGGTGGTGGTGCGGTCCGGTGGGTCAGTGGCCCATGCCGAGGCCGCCGTCGACCGGCAGCACCGCGCCGGTGATGTAGGCGGCGGCGTCGGAGGCCAGGAACGTGACGGCGGCGGCGATCTCGTCGGTCGTGCCGTAGCGGCCCGACGGCACCTGGGCGAGGATCTGCTTCTTGCGGTCCTCGGGCAGCGCGTCGGTCATGTCCGTGGTGATGAAGCCGGGCGCGACGACGTTCGCGGTGATGTTGCGCGTGCCGAGCTCGCGGGCGATCGAGCGGGCCACGCCGACCAGGCCGGCCTTGCTGGCCGCGTAGTTGACCTGGCCCGCGCCGCCGGTGAGGCCGACCACGGAGGAGATGAACACGATCCGGCCGTAGCGCTTGCGCAGCATGCCCTTGGACGCGCGCTGCGCGACCCGGAACGCGCCGGTCAGGTTGGCGTCGAGGACGCGGGTGAACTGCTCGTCGGTCATCCGCAGCAGCAGGGTGTCGTCGGTGATGCCCGCGTTGGCCACGACCACCTCGACCGGCCCGTGCGCGGCCTCGACCTCGGTGAACGCCGCGTCGACCTCGCTGGAGCTGGTCACGTCGCACTTGACGCCGAGAAGGCCCTCGGGGGCGCCGGACCCGCGGTGCGTCACGGCGACCTTGTCGCCCTGCGCGGCGAACGCCCGCGCGATCGCCAGACCGATGCCCCGGTTGCCGCCGGTGACCAGAACGGACCTCGACACGCTTGCTCCCATCGCTGCTGGTTGATGCGGGTGCGAGGCTATCTCCTGCGGTCGGCCCGACCACGGGCGAGGGTGGGCCGGGCGGGTCGACCTCGGTGTTCGAGCCGCACCGGTCGGGCCCTCCGCCGGCGGCACGCCGGCCGCG
>NZ_JBFAAX010000550.1:0-3900 GCF_040639995.1 Actinosynnema sp. NPDC023658
CTCCAGCTCGACGACATGGCGGCGCCGGCCCCGCTGACGCTCGGCGTGGCGCACCGGTTGTCACTGCCACCCGCGCGTCACGAGCGGCTCCGCGACTTCCGGGTCCTGGTCCTCGACGAGCACCCGCTCATCCCGACCGGGTCGGCCGTGCGGGCGGGCGTGGAGCGGGTGGCCGCCGCGCTCGTCGACGGTGGCGCCCGCGTCGAGCGGCACAGTCCGCTGCTGCCCGACCTGGCCGAAGCCGCGACGCTCTACACGCAGTTGCTGACCTCGGGCTCCGTCGCGCGCTTCCCCATGGAGTCGTACGAGCAGCTGCGGATCCGCGTCGCCGGACTGGATGCGGACGACCGGAGCCTCGACTCCGAGCGGCTGCGCGCCGTGCTGTTCAGCCACCGCGACTGGCTGGAGGCGAACAACCGCCGAGAGGTCCACCGCCACGGCTGGCGGCAGCTGTTCGCGGAGTTCGACGCCGTGGTGTGCCCGATCACGCCGACGCCCGCGTTCCCGCACGACCACAGCCCCAACCCGCTGGAACGGCGCATCGACATCGACGGCGTCGAGTACCCGTACTTCGACCAGCTCGTCTGGGCGGGTCTGGCCACCATGCCCGGCCTGCCCGCGACCGCCGTGCCCGCGGGCCGGTCCCCGGAGGGCCTGCCGGTCGGGGTGCAGCTCATCGGTCCGATGTTCGAGGACCGCACCCCGCTGCGGCTGGCCGAGCTTTTGGAGCAGAGGATGGGCGGCTTCCAGGCACCGAGGTAGGGCGGACCGGGCTGCCGGCTGATCCGATCGAGGGCACCGCCTCGGAACGGACGTCCGACACGGCGTCAACGGACGACCGAGGGGCGCGGGGTAGTGCTGGCGCTACCCCGTTCCGGCAGCCGGCGGGATCGTCGCGGGTGCGGCGCGAACCTACGGTTGACCCCATGAACAGGACTCGGGGCGAAGAGACCGGCACGCGCATGGGTACGACGAAGTCGTTGCTGTGGTTGGTGTTGCTGGTGACGGCGGCGGTGAACTCGATCGGCTCGTTCATCGGGCTCGACGAGGTGCTGCGGCTCTCGGCAGGCGGTGTGACGGTGCTGTGCATCATCGCGCTCGTGGTGCTCCACCTGCGCAACCGCCGGTGAGGGCCGGGCATTGAGGTGGGTCAGGCGTTGAGGTAGGCCAGGACGGCGAGGACGCGGCGGTGGCCGCCCTCGTCGTTCGGCAGGTCCAGCTTGGTGAAGATGTTGCGGATGTGCTTGTGCACCGCGCCCTCGCTGACCACCAGGAGGTCCGCGATGGTGCCGTTGTTGTGGCCCTCCGCCATGAGGGCCAGCACCTCGCGCTCGCGGGCGGTGAGGGTGGAGAGCGGGTCGTCGGCCTTGCGGCGCACCAACAGCTGCGAGATGACCTCGGGGTCCATCGCGGTGCCGCCGTCGGCCACCCGGCGCAGGGCTTCGAGGAACTCGCCCACCTTGCCGACGCGCTCCTTGAGCAGGTAGCCGACACCACCGATGCCGTCGGCCAGCAGCTCGGAGGCGTAGCTGTCCTCCACGTAGGCCGAGAGCACCAGGACGGGCAGCCCGGGGTGCACCCGTCGCGCCTCGACGGCCGCGCGGAGCCCTTCGTCCCGGAAGGACGGTGGGAGGCGCACGTCCATCACGACGACGTCCGGTCGGTCCTCCGCGATCACGGCCAGGAACTCCGTCGCGTTGTCGACGGCCGCCACCACGTCGATGCCGGCCGTGCCGAGCAGCAGTGACAGGCCTTCCCGCAGCAGGACGTCGTCCTCCGCGATCACGACGCGCACGGCAGCTCCACTCGCAACACGGTCGGCCCACCGGGCGGGCTGCTCAGCTGGGCACGGCCATCGAACGCGTCGGCTCGACGCTGGATGCCGACGATACCGGTCGCCCTGCGCTCGTCCGCCCCGCCCCGCCCGTCGTCCCGGACGGTGATGAGCAGCTCGTCGTCGGTCGAGTCGATGCTCACCGAGGCGTGCTCGGCCGCCGAGTGCTTGGTGACGTTGGTCAGGGCCTCCGCGACGATGAAGTACGCCGCCGCCTCGATGGCGGCCGGGCGACGCCCGATCGGGCCGACCTCCACCGTGCACGGCACGGGGCAGCGCGCCGCCAACGCCGAGAGCGCGCCGTCCAGGCCGCGGTCGGAGAGCACCGGCGGGTAGATGCTGCGCACCACGTCCCGCAGCTCGGCCAACGCGTCGATGGCGGTGTCCTGCGCCTTGCCCACCAGCTCGAACGCCTTGTCCGGGTCGCGCTCCCGCAGCTGGCCCGCGATGCCGAGCTGCATCACGACGGCCGCGATGCGCGCCTGGGCACCGTCGTGCAGGTCGCGTTCGATGCGCCGCAGCTCCGCGCCGTGCGCCTCCAGCGCGCCCGCCCGCGACGCGGGGAGCTCGGCCACCCGGTCGGTCAGCCGGACGCCCGGCGCGGGCGACAGCAGCCTCCGGGCGAACGACGCCTGCCACCGGGCCAGCCACGGCAGCCGGAACGCCAGCGCGCCGTAGACGACCGCGCCGACCAGCGCGACCGGGGCCATCCGCCACGAGTCCACGACCACGCCGAACGACGTCTCCACGCCGCCCGGCACGAGCCACCAGTACACCGGGATCAGCGCCTGGTTCACGGCGCTGGTCGGCAGACCGACCGCGAGCGCGCCCAGCAGCATGCCGACCGGCGCGTGGACCGCCAGCCACGCCAAGTCCCTCCGGGTGGCCGGGTCGGTGACCGCGGTCACGGCCTGCCGGGACAGCGGGCCGTCCAGCAGCCGGTACGCCTCGGGGATCGACTCCCCGAGGGACGCGCCCGCCCGCCGCCGCTCGAACGCCACCAGCCGGCGCACCAGCCGCAGCACCTCGGGCACTGCGGGCACGCCCACGCCGACCAGGCTCAGGACGCCGACCAGCGCCAGTGCCATCAACGCGAACACCGCCAGGAACGCCGTGACGGCGCCCACGAGGAGGTAGCGCACGGCGGTCCACATCGGAGCGAGCCTGGTCATGACCCCGATTCTCCCCGAACTGCCCGCCGAGCGCGGTAGTGCCTGCGCTACCACCACCGGCCCGGTAGCGGGATCGATCACCGCCCGCCCGCGGACCTAGCGTCAGGTCAAACGTCAGAGAGGACAACACGATGGTGGCGGGAACGGTATCGGTGGGCGCGGCTCACGCGGTGCGGCTGGAGGAGGTGCGCAAGGTCTACGGGTCCGGCGGCCAGGCGGTCACGGCGCTCGACGGCGTCACGGTGGGGTTGCGGCGCGGCGCGTTCACCGCGGTGATGGGACCGTCCGGCTCCGGCAAGAGCACGTTCCTGCACTGCGCCGCGGGGTTGGACCGGCCGACGTCGGGTCGGGTGCTGCTGGGCGACACGGACCTGTCGGGGTTGAAGGAGGACGCGCTCACCGCGCTGCGGCGGCGTCGGATCGGCTTCATCTTCCAGGCCTACAACCTGCTGCCGTCGCTGACCGTGCGGCAGAACATCACGCTGCCGCTGCGGTTCGCGGACGAGCGGCCCGACGAGGAGTGGCTGCGCGAGGTCGTGACGCGGGTCGGCATCGCGGACCGGCTCGACCACCGACCCGCCGAGCTGTCGGGCGGCCAGCAGCAGCGGGTGGCCATCGCGCGGGCACTGGTCACGCGGCCGGAGGTGCTGCTGGCCGACGAGCCGACCGGCGCGCTGGACACCCGCACCGGCCGCCAGGTCCTCGGGCTGCTGCGCGACCTGGTGGACACCACGGGCCAGACCGTGCTGATGGTGACGCACGACCCGGTCGCGGCCTCGTACGCGCACAGCGTGCTGTTCCTCGCTGACGGGCGGCTCGCGGGCGAGCTCGCCGCGCCGACCCCCGCCCTGGTGGTGGAGCGGCTGACGCACCTCGGGGAGTGGTGACCGTGCG
>NZ_JBFAAX010000551.1:0-2631 GCF_040639995.1 Actinosynnema sp. NPDC023658
GGTGCGTGACGCCCGGAGGCCCGACCGCTCGGACGCGCTACTTCGGCGTCGGGAGCAGGTCGGCCGGGACCGGCTCGTCCTTCTCCAGCGCGCCGAACAGGCGCAGCGCGTTCTCCCGGTCCCACTGCACGACCGAACCCGCGCCCGGCAGGGTCGGCGTGCTGCCCACCGGCACGGTGACGGTGTCCACTCCCCCGCCCATCGCGAACGCCATGCCCGCGAGGTGGTGGAGGTGGTCGTCGGAGTTGACCGAGATCGAGTCGGTGCCCGCGAACAGCAGCGGGAACGCGCGGAACGGGTTGGCCAGCGTGCCGAAGCTCGTCGCCTTGTCGGTCAGGGCGGCGAGGAACTTGCGCTGGTTCTCCACCCGTTGCAGGTCGGCCGTCGCGAACGCCCGCGAGCGGACGAAGCCGAGCGCCTGCGCGCCGTCCAGCTCCTGGCAGCCCGGCTGGAGGTCCAGGCCCGCCAACGGGTCCTTCATCGGCTCGTCGATGCACATGTCCACGCCGCCGACCGCGTCCACGATCCCGGCGAACCCGCCGAAGCCGATCTCCATGTAGTGGTCGACGTGGATGCCCGTCGCCCCTTCGAAGGTCTGCACCAGCAACGGCGGACCGCCGAACGCGAACGCCGCGTTGATCTTGTTCTTGTCGTTGCCCGGGATGTCCACATAGGAGTCACGCGGGACGCTCACCAGAGTGGACTTCCCCGAGCCCTCCGGGATGTGCAGCAGCATGATGGTGTCCGTGCGCCGACCGCCCGCGTCACCGGTGGACAGGTCCTGCTTCTGCTCCTCGGTCAGGTCGTCGCGCGCGTCCGACCCGACGAGCAGCCAGTTGGTGCCCGGGGTGTCGGCCGGCCTGCCCTCGTAGTCGGTGAGCGCGTCGATCCGGCGCAACGACCCGTCGACGTAGAACCACAGGCCGACGCCGAACACGAGCAGCAGCACCAGCACGACGCCGATGATCCGACCGATCCGCCGCTTGCGGCGGATCGGCGGCCGCGGACCGGCCTGCGCGTAGGCGGCGGTCTGCTTCGGGCGTCCCCCCTGCCCCGGGTACCCGTCCTGCCGGTACGGCTGCGGTCCGGGCTGCCCGCCCCGGGCCGGCCTGCCCTGCCGCGGTTGCCCGCCCTGTCGGTATCCGCCCTGCTGATACCCGCCCTGCTGGTATCCGGCGTTCATCAACCGCCCCGTCCGTGTGTCGGTCACTGCTCGCACCTAAGGACGCGGTGCGCCGCAAGAGGTTGCCACCCTAGTGGTCCGGCGGCAGCACCAGCGCCGCCAGCAGGCGGTCCAGCTCGGCCTCCGGGTCGTCGGTGAGGCCGGTGTGCGCGGGCGAGGTCTGGATGATGGTGCTGCGCGGCGCGGTGAGCCAGCGGAACCGCTGCCCGGCCGACGTGCGCGACACCGGACCGGCCGTCGGGGAGCCGTCGCACGACAGGCCCAGGTGCTCCAGGTTCGCCCGCAGCACCTCCACGTCCAGGAACGGGTCCAGCGCCAGCACCCGCCGCTCGTCCACGTGCACGCGAGCGCCCAGGAAGTCCAGCTCCTTGCAGTAGACCAGCACCCCGACGTTGACGGACTCGCCGCGTTCCTGCCTCGGCACGGCGCGCAGCAGCGCGTACTCAAACACGTGCGGCACGGGCGGCCTCCAGTGCGTCGACCCAGGTCCGCGGCGCGGCCAGGCGGGCGGTGAAGAACGACTCGTACGCCTCGCGCACGGCGGCGGGTGTGCCGTACGCCTCGTCCTGCGCGAGCCACTGGTCGGGCACGAGCGCGAGCACCTCGCGCACCAGCCCGGGCGTGACGCGGGCGGTCAGCTCGGCGTCCACCGCGGCGAGGTCGCCCGCGAACGGCAGCATCAGGTGGTCGGCGGCGTCGAACCGGTAGCTCGCCGCCGGGAATCTCTCCGGCCGCCACGAGTGGTGGAAGTACAGCGACGCGCCGTGGTCGATCAGCCACAGCTCGCGGTGCCACAGCAGCGTGTTGGGGTTGCGCCAGCTGCGGTCGACGTTGAGCGTGAGCGCGTCCAGCCACAGCAGGCGGGTGGCCAGGTCCGCGCCCGGCTCGCGCACGACGGGGTTGTAGTCGAACGAGCCGGGCAGGTAGTCCAGCCCCAGGTTGAGCCCGCCGCTGGCCTTCAGCAGCTCCTGCACCTCCTGGTCCGGCTCGGCCCGCCCCAGCTCCGGGTCCAGCTCGACCAGGACGATCTCGGGCACCCGGAAGCCGAGCCGGCGGGCCAGCTCACCGACCACGATCTCCGCGACGAGCGCCTTCACGCCCTGCCCCGCGCCGCGGAACTTGAGCACGTACATGCCGAGGTCGTCCGCCTCGACCAACCCCGGCAGGGAACCGCCCTCCCGGAAGGGCGTGACGTACCGGGTGGCTGCGACCGTGCGCAGCCCGTTCGTGGAGTTCACGGTGCTTATTTTGCCGCTGCTCCGCAGACGGCGGGCTCGGTCGCCGGGAAGTCGACCGCTCGCGCCCTGATTCCCGGCGATCGAAGAGCGTGATCGCCGCGAATGAGGACCCGAACGATCGACGCGACCTCGCGGTGCTGGTCGCCTGGGGGAAGGTGGGGTCACTTGGGGTGGGAGGGATCACATCTGGGGGCGGAGGGGTCGGGGGCG
>NZ_JBFAAX010000551.1:2641-3836 GCF_040639995.1 Actinosynnema sp. NPDC023658
CTCGGGGGGTTTGGTCGGGGTGGGGTTGGGGGGGGAAGTGGGGGGGGTGTTGATCCAACTGGGGGGGCTGGGGGTTTGGGCGGGGCGGGCGGCGGGGGGGGGGGGAAGGAGGGGTCAGTTGGTGGCGTTGGTGGCGTTGGTGGCGGTGGTGGTGGTGGTGGCCTCGGTCAGGGCGGCCAGGTAGCCGGACTCCTGACCTGCCCTGTTCGGGTGGTAGGAGCGGTCCACCGGGAGCAGGACCAGGCCGTTCAGCCAGGGGTCGTCGGCGCACACGCTGTGGCCCTCGTACTTCGCCCGCACGTCCGCGAACACGAACCCGGCCGCCTTCGCCCGGTCGGCGGTGACCCCGGCCAGCGCGTCCGCCGCGTGGTTCACCGAACGCCGCTTGCCCTCGCTCATCAGGCACCACGACTCGAACGCGAACAACCGCGGGTAGCCCAGCACCACCACCTCGGCCGACGTCCGGCCGCGCACCGCCCCGTACAGCGCGTCCAGCCGGCCGGGCAGCTCGTCGCGGATGAACCGCTCGGCCACACCGACACGCTGCGCGCACTCGTCGTCGCCCTTGAGCGTGCACGTCGTCATGACGTCGCTGAACGCGGCGTCGTTGCCGCCCGCGGTGATGGTCACCAGCGTCGTCGCGGACGTGATCCGCTCCGCCTGCGCGATCACCTGGTCGGTCCGGGCTCCCGCGCACGCCACCTGCACCAGCGACGCGCCGTTGCGCTCGGCCCACAGGACCGGGTACGCGTGCGGGCTGCGCCGGCAGTCGTCGGACGCCTCGTCGCCCGCGCCGAGGCCCGCCGCGTAGGAGTCACCCAACGCGACGAGCTCCGGCGCGGCCGGTGCGGGGGTCAGGGCCATCAGCAGCGCGAGCGCGAGGAGCTTCATGCACCCGGCCTACCACTGTGGACGGTGCCGCCGGCCGAAGTTGACCCGTCCGGAGTTACCCCTTCAGTGCGACGCAGACCGGGATCGCCGCGGCGGACGTGCCGACCTGCCGCAGCCGGCCGGTGGACCGGTCGACGGCGAACGTGGTGACGTTGTCGGAGTTCTGGTTGGCCGCCAGCAGGAACCGGCCGGCCGCGTCGAGCGCGATGTGCCGGGGGAACTTGCCGCCCACCGGCGTGGCCTCGACCAGCCGCAGCGCCGCGCCGTCCCGCTCCACGGCGAACACCGCGACGCTGTCGTGGCC
>NZ_JBFAAX010000552.1:0-1717 GCF_040639995.1 Actinosynnema sp. NPDC023658
GTTCGCCGGCGACCTCGCCCTGCCCGGCGTCCTGCTGGGCAAGGGCGAACGGCTGCGCGACGCCGCCCGACGCGCGGTCGTCGACAAGCTCGGCGAACGGTTCGAGGGCGCGGGGTGCGATGCCGAGGAGCACGGCGCGTGCGGTGGGGTCGAAGCGCAGGGCGAGGACGTCCACCGACACCGGGGTCGACTCGATCATGGGTCGATTCTCGCAGTCAGCGCCGGGCCGGTGTGCGCACGGTGTAGTGGGCGCGGTCGGGTCCGGCGCCGGTGACGAGGACCGGGAGGCCGAGGTGCTCCTCCAGCCACGCGACGGGGTCCGGCAGGTCGACGAGGGTCGGTGTGCGGTCGGTGAGGACCGCGGTGAGGTCGGTGGTGGGCAGGGGTGCGTCGTAGGCGGTGGCGACCTTGAGCCGGTCGGCGTCGAGGTGCGTGACGGCCAGTGCGTCGATCCCGCCGCAGGCGGTCACGGCGTGGCGCAGCAGGACGGCGTCGAGGTGTCCGGCACGCCAGGAGCCCTGGTAGTGGCCGGTGTCGTTGTGCCGTTCCGGGAACCTGGTCAGGACGTCGTGGTCCTCGGTGGGGAAGGGGCCCGCGCCGTGGCGGGTCTGGTAGGTCCGGGTCACGCCGAGCACGGTGGCGTGGCGGTGTCCCAGCAGGGCCTTGGCGTTGTCCGGGGTGACGGTGGACCACGTGGTGTGGGGGTGGAACCCGTGGTGCTGGTCGAGCAGGACGCCCTGGGCTCCTTCGAACACCAGGGGGCCGCGGTCGGCCAGGCGTCCGACCTCGTCGCCGGTCGTGGTGCGGACGGCGGCGGCGAAGTCGCGGTAGAGCGACACGAGGTCGTCCACCCGGTAGCGGTCTCCGACGAGTGGTTCGTAGAAGCGGGCCAGGGCGTCGAGCTTGCGGCGGAGGACGGCGGGGTGGTCGCAGTCGCCGACGGTGGGCGCGGGTCCGGGCACGCCGATGACCTCTTGGTGTTCCACGACGTCACCGGGTTCGGCGTGGCGGTCGGTGAGCAGGCTGTACCAGGTGGTCTCACCGATGCCCTTGCCGCACGACCCGTGGCGGGCGGGTCCGCGGGCGTCCTCGCGGGCCCGGTTGGCGGCGACGTGGATGGGGGTGGTGAGCAGGGCGTCGGCGTCGATCGAGAGCAGGCGCAGCGGGTCGGTGACGCCGAGCGCTTCGAGTGCGCGTGCTTCGCCGGCCAGGGCGATCGGTTCGACGAGGACGTGCCGGGAGAGGTGGGTCGGCACGCCCGCGAGCGTGCCGGACCCGAACTGGCTGAAGGTGTGGTGCCGGTCGTCGACGACGACGTTGTGCGCGGCTTGGGCGCCGCCGTTGAACCGGACGACCGTGGTCACCGGGTGGTCGTGGCACAGGGCGTCGACCACCGCTCCCTTGCCCTCGTCCCCGAAGCCGAGGCCGACGACGATGGTGTGCCCGTCCATCAGGTGAGCGTGACGTCGTCGCGGCCGTCGAGCAGCGGGGGAGCGGCCGAGGTGGCGAGTGCCTT
Organism: Actinosynnema sp. NPDC023658; assembly: GCF_040639995.1. Lineage (NCBI taxonomy): Bacteria > Bacillati > Actinomycetota > Actinomycetes > Pseudonocardiales > Pseudonocardiaceae > Actinosynnema > Actinosynnema sp. NPDC023658. The sequence continues at coordinate 1,517 of NZ_JBFAAX010000552.1, forward strand.
GCCCCTGGCGTGGACGAGGGCCTTGCCGACGGCTTCGCTCTCCGCGGCCGAGCCGATCTCGGCGAGGTCGACCATCGCCTGGTCGAGGTCGACGACCCGTTCCTCCATCCCGATGGTGGCGGCGATGAGCTCGCAGACCGCGCCGGGGTCGTCGAGCTTGAGGAAGCGCTGGCCGAGGAGGTCGCGCCAGTGGTCCGCGAT
>NZ_JBFAAX010000552.1:1727-3820 GCF_040639995.1 Actinosynnema sp. NPDC023658
TCTGCGGGTCGCGGTAGTACGACGACTGGTCGGGCAGGATGAAGTAGACGTGCCACTTGCGTTCGAGTTCCCGGTAGACCGAGGCGGGGTCGATGTCCTGCTTCACGTCGTCACCGATGATGCGGCGGATGTGCCGTGCTTCGAGGCGGGGCTTGTTGAGCTCGTCCCCGATGAGGAAGAGGTAGCCCTTGCGGCCGCGCTTCTGCCAGGCGTCGGTCACGACGTGGCGGGCGATGAAGTAGGCGGCGAGCTCGTAGGACTCGCTCTTCTGGCCGCCGCCGTTGCCCTCCAGGAAGATGGTGCGCAGCTGCTCGTCCATCCGGTTGTCGGACTCGAACTGGCCGACCTGGAGGGGGACGCGGTCGCTGTCGGCGTCGCCGATGCCGCCGAACAGGAGCTGGGGGTCGGTGAGGTAGCCCTTGCGCTGGAGCAGGCCGTGGAGCTTGCCGAGCTTGCGCTGCATGATCTGGGGGACGCGGCCCATCGAGCCGGTGACGTCGAACAGCACGGCGATGGGCGTCGAGTCGGCGTGGTCGGGCGAGTCGCGGCACTCGCGTGCGGTGACGCCCTTCGGGTCGAGCGACGGGTCGGCCTTCCACTCGCGTGACGGGCGTGACCGCAGGGCGGCGGTGTAGCCGAAGTCGTCGATGCCCTTGGCGGCGCGGAAGGTCTTGGCGGCCGCGTAGGCGTTGTCGTCCCACTTGCCGTGTCCCATGTCAGGTCCTCGTTCCGGGTAGGGCGAACGGGCGGAAGGTCCGTTCGCCGTGGAGTTCTTCGAGCAGGTCGTCGTACTCGGTGAGCAGGTCGGCGGCGTCGGGCCGTCGGGTGGGGTCGTCCTGGGTGCAGCCGCGGGCGAAGCGGCGTTGCGTGGTTTCGCCGTCGGCCAGCAGGTCGAGCATCAGGGTGTGTGCCATGTGGACGTCGGTGGCGGTGGTGACCGGTCGTCCGTCGTGGACCTCCGGTGGGTAGTCGATGGTCTTGCTGGTGGCCAGGAGCCGTTCGCCGGCGCCGACCGCGAAGGTCCAGCCGGCGAGCACGATGCCGTGCTGCTCGGGGTGGACGAGGACGTTGTCCGCGACGATCGCGCCGTGGACGAGGCCGATCCGGTGGGCGCCCGCGATCGCCCGCAGCAGCCTGCGGTGCATCCAGGCGTAGTCGCGGCCGTCCAGGCCGTCGGGGTACGCGCGCCGGACGTCCGCGAGCGTGACGAACCCGTCCACCAGCGGGGAGAGGACGGTGAAGGCGCGGGTGCCGCGGGCCACGTCGCCGGAGGTGTCGACGAGGTGCGGGTAGTAGGGGCGCAGCCACTGGTGCCGGTCGGTGAACCGGGCGAGTCGGCGCAGGGCGTCCCACTCGGCGTGCAGGAGGGGGTTGAGGGCGGGGTTGCGCACGACCTTGACCACGTGGGGTCCGTCGGTGCGGTAGACGGTGGCGACGCTGCCGATGGCGTGCCGGTCGGTGAGGCGGTAGGTGGCGCGGTCGGTGCTCAGGTCGACCGACGTGCCGTGCTGCCACTCGTGGTGGAGCCGGGTCAGCTCGGCGGACGCCGCGTGCGCCCGGGTGTCGTGCGGGCCGACCCGGTCGGGGTGCAGGACGGCGGCCAGTGCCCGGTAGAGCCGCTGGGCTTCCGTGCGGCGGGCCGGGTCGACCGGGCCGAACAGGTCGGGTGCCGAGCCTGCCCGTTCGACCCGGTCGAGCGCTTCGTCCCTGGTGAACATAGTTTGAGTCTATACGACTCAAACCGCGCGCCGGGGTGGAATACCACTGTGTTGCCGGTCACGTCGGCCGTGCCGGGCTTCGGACCACCCCACGAACCGCCGGACGCCTCCCCGCCGGGTGACGGGGAGGCGTCCGGGATCAGGACCTCGGCGCGGACCGCGTTCGCACGGGATCCGTCACGCCGGTTCGACGGCCAGCCACAGCTCGCAGGTCGCGGTGGTGAAGCCGTCCGCGTGGTCGAGGATCGTGACGATCGTCGGCCCCGGTCGCAGCCGCCAGGGGTTCGAGGGGAACCACTCGGTCGCCGTGGCGGCCCACGTGGTCTGCAGCGCGTCCGGGTAGGGACCGGAGGTGCGGAAGTCCGCCCACCTGCC
>NZ_JBFAAX010000553.1:0-3819 GCF_040639995.1 Actinosynnema sp. NPDC023658
CCAGCTGCTCGGGCTGGTTGACCTCCCAGCTGCGCTGCGGCTCCAGGCGGATGCGGGCGCCGTTCGCGCCACCGCGCTTGTCGGTGGCCCGGAAGCTCGCGGCCGAGGCCCACGCGGTGCCGACCAGCTGCGCGGTCGTGAGACCGGATTCGAGCACCTTCGCCTTGAGGGCGGCGATGTCGGCGTCGTCCACGAGCTGGTGGCCGACGGCCGGCACCGGGTCCTGCCACAGCTGGGCCTCGGGCACCCACGGTCCCAGGAAGCGGCTGACCGGACCCATGTCGCGGTGCAGCAGCTTGTACCAGGCCTTGGCGAACGCCAGGGCGAACTCGTCGGGGTGCTCCAGGAAGCGGCGCGAGATCTTCTCGTAGGCCGGGTCGACGCGCAGCGACAGGTCCGTCGTGAGCATCGTCGGCTTGTGCTTCTTCGACGGGTCGTGGGCGTCCGGGATGATCTCCTCGGCGTCCTTGGCGACCCACTGCTTCGCGCCGCCGGGGCTCGTCGTGAGCTCCCACTCGTAGCCGAAGAGGATCTCGAAGAAGCGGTTGCTCCACTCGGTCGGCTTGTCGGTCCACGTCACCTCGAGACCGCTGGTGATCGTGTCACCGCCCTTGCCGCTGCCGTGGGTGCTCAGCCAGCCCAGGCCCTGCGCCTCCAGCGGTGCGCCCTCGGGCTCCGGACCCACGTGGGCGTCCGCGACACCGGCGCCGTGGGTCTTGCCGAACGTGTGGCCGCCGGCGATGAGGGCGACGGTCTCCTCGTCGTTCATCGCCATCCGGCCGAAGGTCTCCCGGATGAAGTGCGCCGCCGCCAGCGGGTCCGCGCTGCCGCGGGGGCCCTCGGGGTTGACGTAGATCAGCCCCATCTCGGTCGCGCCGACCTCGGGCGCCATCTCCGACTCGCTGACGTAGCGCTCGTCGCCCAGCCAGGCGTCCTCGGGGCCCCAGAAGATCTCCTCAGGCTCCCAGACGTCCTCGCGGCCGAAGCCGAAGCCGAAGGTCTTGAAGCCCATGGACTCCAGGGCCACGTTGCCGGCGAGCACGAGCAGGTCGGCCCACGAGACCTTCTGGCCGTACTTCTGCTTGACCGGCCAGAGCAGGCGACGCGCCTTGTCCAGGTTCGCGTTGTCGGGCCAGCTGTTGAGCGGGGCGAAGCGCTGCCCGCCGTCACCCGCGCCGCCGCGCCCGTCGTGGATGCGGTAGGTGCCCGCGGCGTGCCAGCTCATGCGGATCATCAGGCCGCCGTAGTGGCCGAAGTCGGCCGGCCACCAGTCCTGCGAGGTGGTGAGCACCTCGACGATGTCGCGCTTGAGGGCCTCGACGTCGAGCTTCGCGAACTCGCGGGCGTAGCTGAAGCCCTCGCCCAGCGGGTTGGTCTTCGTCGAGTGGGCGTGCAGCACCGAGACGTCGAGCTGGTTGGGCCACCAGTCCCGGTTCGTGCGCGGGCGGCCGCCCGTCTTCGGGGTCGGCGAGTCGATCGCCGGGTTCTCGCTCTCGCTGCCGTGCGAGGTCGCGGAGTCGTGCGCGACCGGGCAGCCGACCGCGGCCTTCTGGTCCACGCCCTGCGCGCTCGACGGGGGCGTTGCCTTGGGGTCGGTCATCTACTTCCTTCCAACAGGCGGTTCAGTGGCGGTGTGGGTGGCCGAGCAGTCGGGACAGGTGCCCCAAAAGACGACCTCCGCCTCGTCGACCAGGTAACCGGCGTCGTCCGAGGCGGTGAGGCAAGGGCTGTGGCCGACGGCACAGTCGACGTCGGCGATCGCGCCGCAGGAGCGGCACACGACGTGGTGGTGGTTGTCGCCCACCCGGGTCTCGTAGCGGGCGACCGCGCCGGCGGGCTGGATGCGGCGCACCAGACCGGTGTCCGTCAACGCCCGCAGCACGTCGTAAACGGCCTGGTGGGACACCGTGGGGTGCTCTTCCCTGACCAGTGCGATCACCGTTTCCGTGTCGACGTGCGGGTGGTCGCTCAGCGCCGCGAGCACCGCCAACCGGGGGCGGGTCACGCGCAACGAGACCGCTCGCAACCGCGCCTCGAAGTCGGACATCACGACACGACCTTATGTCGCTTGTCTGGAACGAATCAAAATTAGGTTCGTCACACCGCAGTGGACGGGCGCCGCGCGCGGGCGGTCGTCGCGTTCGCGGGAGGTGACCGACCGGCGTCACGACCACCGCCGATGTGCCGTTGGAGTGGTGATCCTTCACCCGGCCGGGCCCCACCCGGAACACTGCACCCATGCGGACGATCGACTGGGTTGACGGCCGGATCATCGCGGTCGAGCAGACCCTGCTCCCCGAGGTCGTGACGACCCTGCGGATCGACACGGTCGACCAGCTTGTCGACGCCATCAAGAGGTTGGCCATCCGGGGTGCGCCCGCGCTGGGGGTGGCGGGTGCGCTGGGGGTGGCGCTGGCCGCCCGCGGCACCGGGGACGTGCGGGTGGAGGCGGCGCGGCTGCGGGCCGCCCGGCCGACGGCGGTGAACCTGGCCTGGGGCGTGGACAAGGTGCTGGCCCGCCTCGACGACGGCCCCGACGCCGTGGTCGCGGAGGCCGTCGGCGTCCTCGAAGACGACATCCGCCGCAACCGCGCGCTGGGGTTCCGCGGGGCGCGGTGGCTGGTCGACCGGCTCGGGGGAGGACCGGTCAACGTGCAGACCCACTGCAACGCCGGCGCGCTGGCCTGCGTCGAGTGGGGCACCGCCCTCGGGGTCGTGCGGGCGTTGCAGGAGACCGCCGCGCTGGGCCACGTCTACGTGGACGAGACGCGCCCGCTGCTGCAGGGCAGCCGGTTGACCGCGTGGGAGCTCGCCCGGATGGGCATCGCGCACACCGTCGTGGTCGACTCGGCCGGACCCACGGTGATCGCCAGGGGGATGGCCGACGCGGTCGTGGTCGGCGCGGACCGGATCGCGGCCAACGGCGACGTGGTCAACAAGATCGGCACCTACCCGCTGGCGCTGGCCGCCGCACGGGCCGGCATCCCGTTCGTCGTCGCGGCGCCGGAGTCGACCATCGACCTGGCCACCCCCGACGGCACGCTCGTGGAGATCGAGGTGCGCGACCCGGCGGAGATCGTCGGTGACCGCGCGACCCCCGCGCTGAACTTCGCCTTCGACGTCACCCCGGCCGACCTCGTCACGGCCATCGTCACCGACGAACGGATCATCTGTGGACAACCGCTGGGCTGAAGCGCACTCCGACGAGCTGGACGCGTGCGTGTACGGCTCGCGGCTGCTCGGCCGCGAACCCGACCTGGTGCTGCACGGCGGCGGCAACACGTCGGTCAAGACGACCGAGGTCGACATCACCGGCCGCCCGGTGGAGGTGCTGCACGTCAAGGGCAGCGGCTGGGACCTGGCGGACATCGAGCGGGCCGGGTTCGCGCCGCTGCGGCTGGACCGCCTGCGCGAGCTGCTGACCGTGCCCAGCCTGCCGGACTCCGCGATGATGAACGAGCTGCGGTGCGCGCTGCTGGACGCGAGCGCGCCCGACCCGAGCGTGGAGACGTTGCTGCACGCGGTGCTGCCGCACCCGGCCGTGCTGCACAGCCACGCGGACGCGGTGATCACGTTGACCAACCTCGCCAAGCCCCTGGTGGAGGAGGTCTTCGGCGACCGCGTCGTGGTGGTGCCCTACGTGATGCCCGGGTTCGCCCTCGCCCGCACGTGCGCGGAGGTGTTCCCCCGGCACGTCGGTGAGCGCACGATCGGCGTGGTCCTGATGAACCACGGCCTGTTCACCTTCGGTGAGGACACCAGGCAGGCCTACGACCGGCACGTCGAGCTGGTGTCCGCCGCCGAGGCGCACCTGGCGCG
>NZ_JBFAAX010000554.1:0-3803 GCF_040639995.1 Actinosynnema sp. NPDC023658
GGGTTAGGTCGCCCGGCCCGTCCGCGCGCGGCGGCGCCCCACCTGCCGACGGAGGAGGCCGCCCCTACCGACCGAGGTGGCCGCGTCCCAGCTTGAGCAGGATCATCGCCAGGTCCCGGCCCTCGGGGCCGAGCTCCTTGTAGCGGTTGATCACGTCGATCTCCCGGTTGTGCACGATCCGCGTGCCGCCCGCGGCCATCCGGGCGGCGCCGATGATCTTGGAGACCTCGACCCGCCGCTTGACCAGCCGCAGCAGCTCGGCGTCCAGGTGGTCGATCTCCTGGCGCAACGCGTCGATGTCCGGGGCGGTATCGGTGCTGTTCATGGTGACGACCTTCCGACTCTGGTTGGAGTCCCAGCCCTGGCAGCAGCGAAGCCCCGGGGTCCGAGGACTCCGGGGCTTCGTGGTGGCTTGTCGGCGCTAGCGGTCCACGGGAGCCGGAGTCCGGATCCCGTAGAAAAACTCGAAGTGGGCCATGCGCACCCGCTCATCATGCCACAGCCACGGGCTGTCGGTGGTACCCGGTAACGTGGACAGGCGATGAGCGCCTTGTTCGACTTGCCTGCAAGTCCCCCCTCCCCCCGGTCGAGCGGTTCGTCCCCTGCGGCTTCCCCCGCCGGGCGGCTGCTCGAAGACCTCAACCCGTCCCAGCGCCGGGCCGTCGAGCACTCGGGCGCCCCGCTGCTGGTCGTCGCCGGCGCGGGCTCGGGCAAGACGCGCGTGCTCACCCGCCGGATCGCCTACCTCCTGGCCGAGCGGAACGTCCACCCGGGCGAGGTCATGGCGATCACCTTCACGAACAAGGCCGCCGCCGAGATGAAGGAGCGCGTGGCCGACCTCGTCGGCGCGCGGGCCCGCTCGATGTGGGTGTCCACGTTCCACTCGATGTGCGTCCGGGTCATGCGCCGCGAGGCCAAGACCCTGGGCATGTCGTCCAACTTCTCCATCTACGACTCCGACGACACGCGCCGGCTGATCACGCTGGTGGCGCGCGACCTCGACCTGGACCCCAAGCGCTACCCGGCGCGCACGCTGGCGATCCACATCTCGAACCTGAAGAACGAGCTGGTCGACGCCGCCACGGCCAAGGACCGGGCGACCAACGACCTGGAGCGCCGGGTCGCCGAGGTCTACGAGAGCTACCAGCGCCGGCTCGGGGAGTCGAACTCGCTGGACTTCGACGACCTGATCATGAGGACCGTCGAGCTGCTGCAGAACCACCCGGACGTGGCCGAGCACTACCACCGCCGGTTCCGGCACGTGCTGGTCGACGAGTACCAGGACACCAACCACGCCCAGTACACGCTGGTCCGCGAGCTGATCGGCACCGGCTCCGACGGCGTGCCGCCGGGCGAGCTGTGCGTGGTGGGCGACGCCGACCAGTCGATCTACGCCTTCCGCGGCGCGACGATCCGCAACATCGTCGAGTTCGAGCGCGACTACCCGCAGGCGACCACGATCCTGCTGGAGCAGAACTACCGGTCCACCCAGACGATCCTGAGCGCGGCGAACGCGGTCATCTCGCGCAACCCCGACCGCCGGGACAAGCGGCTGTGGAGCGACCTGGGCGACGGCGAGAAGATCGTCGGCTACGTCGCGGACAACGAGCACGACGAGGCGCAGTTCGTTGCGAACGAGATCGACCGGCTGGTCGACGGCGGCGACGCGAACAACGGCGAGATCGCCGTGTTCTACCGGACCAACAACCAGTCGCGCGTGTTCGAGGAGATCTTCATCCGCCTCGGCCTGCCCTACCGGGTGGTCGGCGGCGTCCGGTTCTACGAGCGGCGCGAGGTGCGCGACGCGCTGGCGTACCTGCGGGCGCTGTCCAACCCGGACGACACGGTGTCGTTGCGGCGCATCCTGAACGTGCCCAAGCGCGGCATCGGTGAGCGCGCCGAGGCGTGCGTGTCGATGTACGCCGAGCGGGAGCGGATGAGCTTCGCGGCGGCGCTGCGCGACGCGGTCACCGGCAGGGTGCCGCTGCTCAACCCGCGCTCCCGCAACGCGATCGCCGGGTTCGTCGAGATGATGGACGAGCTCGGGGTGCTGGTCGAGCGCGGCGACGACGTGGCGGACATCCTCGAAGCGGTGCTGGAGAAGACCGCCTACCGGGCCGAGCTGGAGGCCAGCGAGGACCCGCAGGACCACACCCGGGTCGAGAACCTGAACGAGCTGGTCACGGTGGCCCGCGAGTTCACCGACCTGGGCACGGCGGTCCCCGTCCCGGACGAGGCTGCGTCGCCTGATTCCGGGGATCTGCCCGCCGAGGGCTCGCTGGCCGCGTTCCTGGAGCGGGTGTCGCTGGTCGCGGACGCCGACTCGGTGCCCGACGCGGAGTCCGACGGCGTGGTCACGCTGATGACGCTGCACACGGCCAAGGGCCTGGAGTACCCGGTGGTGTTCTGCACCGGCTGGGAGGACGGCGTCTTCCCGCACATGCGGGCGCTGGGTGACCCGACGGAGCTGGCCGAGGAGCGCCGGCTCGCCTACGTGGGCATCACCCGGGCCCGGCAGCGGCTGTACCTGTCGCGGGCGCTGGTGCGCTCGGCGTGGGGCCAGCCGTCGGCCAACCCGGCGTCGCGGTTCCTGGACGAGATCCCGGCCGACCTGGTCGACTGGCGGCGGGTGGAGCCCAGGCGCTCCGCGCCGTCCGCGCCGACGTCGTGGGGTCGCGGGTCGGGCACGTCCCGCCCGGCGCCGACGAACGCGGGGTGGAAGGACACGCCCGCGGTGAAGCTCGACGTGGGCGACCGGGTGAGCCACGACAAGTACGGCCTCGGCCGCGTGGTGGCCGTGGACGGCTCAGGCCCCCGTGCGACCGCCACGATCGACTTCGGCGGCGCGGGGACGGTCCGGCTGATGCTCATCGGCGGCGTGCCCCTCGTGAAGCTCTGAGGCCCTCTCAGCCGTACTTCGCCCTGTTGCGAAGCAACACCCCCGATCGTGTCCTGATTCCCGTGCAACCCGATTGGCCCCTGCGCGTCTTTAGGGGTGTCACGAGCGGGCTGGACGGGACATCCGGGGTGAACCGGCCAGGGGGAGCCGCTCGACGACGGGGGGAAGGCGGGAGCCGCGTCGGGGGCGGCGACCGCACGGGGGGAACACCTTCGGGGGGCGTTTCCACGGCGAAGGGCCGGGCTGCTCAGGCAGCCCGGCCCTTCGTGTCGTGTACCGGTGGAGCCTCGTCGGCTCAGACGCTGACGCCCTTGGAGTTCAGCCAGGTCAGCGGGTTGATCTTCTTGCCGTCCGCGTTCCAGACCTCGAAGTGCAGGTGCGGGCCGGTGGAGAAGCCGCGGTTGCCCATGCGGCCGATCTGCTCGCCCGCCATGACCCGCTGGCCCTTGTCGACCGAGTAGCTGTCCACGTGGCCGTAGACGGTGATGGAGCCGTCGTCGTGCTGGACCCTGATCCAGAGCCCAAAACCACTTGCCGGACCGGCCTCGATCACGACACCATCCGCTGCGGACAGGATCGGTGTGCCGATGGGGCCCGCGATGTCGATGCCGTAGTGCATCTCGCCCCAGCGACCGCCGAAACCGGACGAGAAGACGCCTTCGGCGGGGCGGACGAACTTGGGCCGCCTGGCCTCGGCTTCCTCGGCCTCGCGGGTCTCGGTGATGTGCTGGCTCTTGAAGAGCTTCTGCGCCTCGGCGGCCGGGTCGACCGTCTTGGCGACGGGCAGGACCTGCGGCGACGCCGGGCCGGTGCCGCCGACGCCGAACGCGGCGGCGCCCTCGGCGGCGTTCGCGAGGGGGGTGACCTCGTCGGCCTTCGACGGCGAGTCGGAGCCGAGGGCGTG
>NZ_JBFAAX010000555.1:0-3797 GCF_040639995.1 Actinosynnema sp. NPDC023658
GGCAACCTGACCGCCCAGGTGCGGTCGATCGCGCAGGTGGCCACGGCGGTGGCGCGGGGCGACCTGTCGCAGAAGATCCGCGTGGACGCCCGCGGCGAGATCCTGGAGCTGAAGGAGACCATCAACACGATGGTCGACCAGCTCTCGGCGTTCGCGGACGAGGTGACCCGCGTGTCCCGCGAGGTCGGCACCGAGGGCAACCTCGGCGGCCAGGCCACGGTGCGCGGCGTGTCGGGCACCTGGAAGGACCTGACCGACAACGTCAACGTGATGGCGTCCAACCTGACCGGCCAGGTGCGGTCGATCGCGCAGGTGGCCACGGCGGTGGCGCGCGGCGACCTGTCCCAGAAGATCACCGTCGAGGCCAAGGGCGAGGTCGCGGCCCTCGCCGGGGTGATCAACACGATGGTCGACACGCTGTCCGCGTTCGCCGACGAGGTCACCCGGGTCGCCCGCGAGGTCGGCACCGAGGGCATCCTGGGCGGCCAGGCGCGGGTGCCGAACGTGGCGGGCACCTGGAAGGACCTGACCGACAACGTCAACTTCATGGCGAACAACCTGACCAACCAGGTCCGCAACATCGCCCAGGTCACCACCGCGGTCGCCCAGGGCGACCTGACGCGCAAGATCGACGTGGACGCGCGCGGCGAGATCCTGGAGCTCAAGACCACCATCAACACGATGGTCGACCAGCTCTCGGCGTTCGCCGCCGAGGTGACCCGCGTGGCCCGCGAGGTGGGCAGCGAGGGACGGCTGGGAGGCCAGGCCGAGGTCGAGGGCGTGTCGGGCACCTGGAAGCGCCTGACCGAGAACGTCAACGAGCTGGCGGGCAACCTCACCACCCAGGTGCGCGCGATCGCGGAGGTCACCAGCGCGGTCGCGGAGGGCGACCTGACCCGCTCCATCACGGTCGAGGCCTCCGGCGAGGTCGCGGAGCTGAAGGACAACATCAACTCGATGGTGGAGTCGTTGCGCGACACCACCAAGGCCAACCACGACCAGGACTGGCTGAAGTCGAACCTGGCCCGCATCTCCGGCCTCATGCAGGGCCGCCGCGACCTGGTCGTCGTGGCCGAGCTGATCATGGACGAGCTGACGCCGCTGGTCTCGGCCCAGTACGGCGCGTTCTTCCTGGCCGACGACACCAGCCAGACCCCGGAGCTGAAGCTGATCGGCTCCTACGGCACGCCCGACGACCCGGACGCCCCGTCCCGCCCGACGCGGTTCCGGTTCGGTCAGTCGCTGGTCGGCCAGGCCGCCCGCAGCCGTCGCATCATCGCCGTGGACGAGGTTCCCGAGGACTACGTCAGCATCTCCTCCGGGCTCGGCCGCACCGCGCCGGTGAACCTGGTCGTGCTGCCGATCGTGGTGGAGGAGCAGGTGCTCGGCGTCATCGAGCTGGCCTCGGTGCACCGCTTCACGCCCATCCACCGCGACTTCCTCGACCAGCTGATGGAGACCGTCGGCGTCAACGTCAACACCATCATCGCCAACGCCCGCACCGACGAGCTGCTGGGCGAGTCCCAGCGCCTGGCCTCGGAGCTGCAGGCCCGGTCGAGCGAGCTCCAGGTGCGGCAGGAGGAGCTGCAGCGCTCCAACGCCGAGCTGGAGGAGAAGGCCGAGCTGCTGGCGACGCAGAACCGCGACATCGAGACCAAGAACGAGCAGATCGAGCGGGCCCGTCGCGAGCTGGAGGCACGGGCCCACCAGCTGTCGCTGGCCTCGAAGTACAAGTCCGAGTTCCTGGCGAACATGAGCCACGAGCTGAGGACGCCGCTCAACAGCCTGCTCATCCTGGCCCAGCTGCTGGCGCAGAACCCGAGCCGCAACCTCACGGCCAAGCAGGTCGAGTACGCGCACATCATCCACTCCGCGGGCTCGGACCTGCTCCAGCTGATCAACGACATCCTCGACCTGTCCAAGGTCGAGGCGGGCAAGATGGACATCACGCCGGAACGGGTCGCGCTGCGCCAGCTCCTGGACTACGTCGAGGTGACCTTCCGGCCGATGACGACCCAGAAGAGCCTCGGGTTCCGGGTCACCACCGCCGCCGGCGTGCCGGCCGACCTGCTCACCGACGACTCCCGGTTGCGGCAGGTGCTGCGCAACCTGCTGTCCAACGCGGTGAAGTTCACCGAGGAGGGCAGCGTCGAGCTGCGCATCGGCCCGGCCGATCCCGAGGAGCTGCCCGACTCGGTGCGCGGGCACGGCCCGGCGATCGCGTTCCGGGTCAGCGACACCGGCATCGGCATCGCGGACCAGCAGCTCGAATCGATCTTCGGCGCCTTCCAGCAGGCCGACGGCACGACCAGCCGCAAGTACGGGGGCACCGGCCTGGGGCTGTCGATCAGCCGGGAGATCGCCTACCTGCTCGGCGGGGCCATCTCCGCCGAGAGCACCCTGGGCAAGGGCAGCACCTTCACGCTCTACCTGCCCGTGGCGCGTCCCGACTTCGCCGAGAGCGAGACCGGCGCCACCCACGTGACGCCGTTCGAGGAGCACGTCCGGGCGGAGTCCACGACCGCGGCGCCGGCCTCCACCCAGCAGCGGCGGTTGCTCGTCGTCGAGGAACGACCGCAGGGGTTGCTGTCCCTGGTCGCGCAGAGCGCGGTCGCGGACCTGGCCGGCAGCCGCGACCCGCGCGGACCGGTCCACGTCATCACCGCCGTGGACGCGCAGGAGGCCGCGAGCGCCCTCGCCGCCGAACCGTGCCACCTCGTCGTGCTGGAGCTCGACATGCCCGACGAGGCGGCGCTGCGCTTCCTGGAGGCGATGGACGGCGACTCGGCGTCCCGCGGCATCCCCGTCCTCGCGCACAACAACCGACGGCTCGACCCGGCGCAGGAGCGGCGGTTGCAGCCCCGCACCGAGACCCAGCCGCTGGAGCTGCTGTCCAGCCTCGACGAGCTGCGCGAGCGCATCGTGCTGCACCTCAACGCCGAGGAGCCCGGCGACGTGCTGCCCCTGGTGCGGGTGGAGGAGCAGGTCCGGCAGCCGTCCGGACCGCCCCAGGGCGACCTGGCCGGCCGCACGGTGCTGATCGTCGACGACGACGCCCGCAACCTGTTCGCGCTCAGCAGCATCCTGGAGCTGCACGGTGTCCGCGTGCTGCACGCGGACACCGGCCGGATCGGCATCGAGATGCTGGGCAAGCACCCCGAGGTCGACCTGGTGCTGATGGACGTGATGATGCCGGAGATGGACGGGTACGCCGCCACCACCGCGATCCGCGCGATGCCGGAGCACGCCGGGCTGCCGATCATCGCGGTGACCGCGAAGGCCATGCCGGGCGACCGGGCAACGCCAGCCGCGTCCTCATCGCCACCACCGCCATCGGCATCTCGCGGCGCATCCGCGACCTGTCCATCGACTACGCCAAGACCAAGTCGCTGCGCGGGTCGACGCTGCTCAACAACGCGGTGTTCGCGGCGAAGATCGGGCAGGTGGAGATGGCGATCGGCGTGATGCGCAACCAGTGCGCGGCGGCCGGGCGCGAGTTCGACGCGATCATGGGCGCCGGGCCCTCGGCGGGCGCGGAGTTCCTGCGCCAGGGCACCCTCAAGTCGGCGCTGACGTCGAAGATGTTCACCGGTCAGGCCGGGTGGCAGATCGCCACGACGGGCTCGGAGCTGTTCGGCGCCCTCGGGTACACCGGTGACGCGTTGATCGGCAAGCTGGTCCGCGACATGCGGTACGTGTCGATCGTGGAAGGCGGCGACGACGTGCTGCGCGACCAGAAGTTCCACCGCTACGCGCTGCCCGAGCGCAAGCCCTACTGAGCACGCCGGCCTGGCGTG
>NZ_JBFAAX010000556.1:0-3756 GCF_040639995.1 Actinosynnema sp. NPDC023658
GAGCATGGTGGGTCCTTCCGGTCGTGGTGGTGCTTGTCCCCCACTGTGGTGGTCAAAGTGCTCACGGAGTGAGCACTTTGGGGGCGAGACTGGGGTCATGCGTGCGGACCGGTTGGTGGCGGTGTTGTTGGTGATGCAGGCGCGGGGGCGGGTGACGGCGGCGGAGTTGGCGGGTGAGCTGGAGGTGTCGGTGGCGACGGCGCGTCGTGATCTGGAGGCGTTGTCGGCGGCGGGTGTGCCGGTGTATGCGCAGCCGGGGCGTGGTGGTGGGTGGCGGTTGGTGGGGCGTGCGCGGACGGATCTGAGTGGGTTGACGGCGTCGGAGGCGCGGGCGTTGTTTCTGTTGGTGGGGCCTGCGTCTGCGGGGTCGCCGGAGGTGCGGGCGGCGTTGCGGAAGTTGGTGCGGGCGTTGCCGGAGACGTTCCGGGAGGGTGCGCGGGCGGCGGCGGACGCGGTGGTGGTGGATGTGGCGGGGTGGGGTCGGGTGGGTCGTGGTCGGCCGGGGTTGGTGGGGGTGTTGGAGGAGGCGGTGGTGGGTCGGCGGCGGGTGGAGTTGGAGTACGAGGGTCGTGGGCGAGTGCGGTCGGTGCGGGTGGTGGAGCCGTGGGGGTTGGTGGACAAGGACGGGGTTTGGTACTTGGTGGCGGGTACGGGGGTGGGTGAGCGGACGTTCCGGGTGGAGCGGGTGGTGTCGGTGCGGGTGTTGGAGGAGGTGTTCGTGCGGCCGGAGGGGTTGGACTTGTCGGTGGTGTGGGGTCGGGTGGTGTCGGAGGTGGAGCGGCGGCGGTCGTCGGTGTCGGCGGTGGTGTCGGTGGAGTCGCGGTACGCGGGGGTGTTGCGGGATCAGTTCGGGCGGCAGTGCGAGGTGGTGGGTGAGGTGGGTGGTCGGGTGCGGTTGCGGTTGTCGGCGCCGTCGGCGTTGATGGTGGCGCAGGTGTTGGCGGGGTGGGGTGGGTTGGTGGAGGTGGTCGAGCCGGAGGGGGTGGACTCGGAGGGGGTGCGGGCGGAGTTGGCGCGGTTGGGTGCGGAGTTGGTGGCGGGTAACGGGGTGGGGTGAGGGTCTCCCCCGCGGTGGGTGTGGTAGTGGGGGTCAGAGGTGGTCGTGGATGCGGTCGCGGAGGGGTTTGTGGTGGAGGGCGCGGAGGGCGGCGTCGACGAGGGTGGTGAGGGGGTGGGGCAGTTCGGTGTCGAGGTCGTGGGTGGCGGCGGTGGTGGCGTGCCATTCGGCGTCGAGGGTGGGCAGGATGGTGCGGGCGTGGTCGGTGAGGTGGACGATGCGTTGGCGGGCGTCGTGGCCGGGGTGGAGGTCGACGAGGCCGTCGCGGCGCATCTGGTTGACGGTTTGGCTGATGGCGGAGTGGGTGACGCCGATGGTGTCGGCGAGGTCGCGGATGGATTGGGGTCCGGCGGTGTGGACGAGTCGGATGACGGGGGTGTAGCGGGGGCGGAAGCCCGGTAGGCCGAGGTCGGTGTAGACGCGGCTGACGTCGCCTTCGAGGAGGTCGAGGAGGTGGCGGAGGCGGGTGCCGAGGTATTCGCCGGCGGGTTGGTGGTCCACTCCCCTAATGTAACAGCGCTGTTGTATCTGTGAGGAGGGGTGGACGTGTGGTATCCGGAGATCGAGCCGTACGAGCACGGGATGTTGGACGTGGGTGACGGCAACCTCGTGTACTGGGAGGTGTGCGGCAACCCGGGGGGCAGGCCGGTGGTGTGCCTGCACGGCGGTCCGGGCACGGGATGCTCCCCCACCATGGCCCGCCGGTTCGACCCGAGCGCCTACCGGATCGTGGTGTTCGACCAGCGCGGCAGCGGGCGCAGCACGCCGCACGCGAGCGAGTACTCGACGGACCTGTCGGTGAACACGACGGCGCACCTGGTGGGTGACATCGAGCGGTTGCGGGAGCACCTGGGGATCGACCGGTGGATGGTGTTCGGCGGGTCGTGGGGGTCGACGCTGGGGTTGCACTACGCGCAGTCGTTCCCGGCGCGGGTGACGGGGATGGTGCTGGTGGCGGTGACCACGAGCCGGTACGCGGAGCTGGACTGGCTGTACCACGGGTTGGGGATGTTGTTCCCGGAGCAGTGGTCGCGGTTCCGGGCGGGTGCGGGTGGGGGTGCGACGGACCTGGTGGCGGCCTACGACGCGTTGCTCAACGACCCGGATCCGGCGGTGCGGGAGAAGGCGGCGACGGACTGGACGGACTGGGAGGCGTCGATCGTGTCGTTGCAGCCGGAGCACAGGCGGGGGCCGCGGATGGAGGACCCGGCGTGGCGGATGGCGTTCGCGCGGCTGTGCGCGCACTACTTCCGGCACCGGGCGTGGTTGGAGGACGGGCAGGTGCTGGCGAACGTGGAGCGGTTGCACGGGATCCCGGCGATCCTGGTGCACGGTCGGTTGGACCTGCAGGGCCCGTTGTGGACGGCGTGGGAGTTGGACCGGGCGTGGCCGGACGCGGAGCTGGTGGTGGTGCAGGGCGCGTCGCACGCGGTGTCGGATCCGGGGATGCCGGAGGCGGTGCTGGCGGCGACGGACCGGTTCGCTACCGGTGGGGGCGTCGGTAGGTGAGGGTGCGCTGTCCGGTGGGCAGGAACCCGAGGGAGCGGTAGAGCCGGCCGGGCGCGGGGTAGGCGTCGTCGCCGCGGGCGTGGACGATCGCGGTGTGCGCGCCGAGGTCGCGCAGCTTGTGCAGGGCGTCGAGGCAGGCGGCGCGGGCCAGGCCGAGGCGGCGGTGGTCGGGGTGGGCGCCGACGGGTTCGAACTCCCCCACGCCGTCGTCCAGCCAGGCCAGGCAGTAGGCGGCGACGGTGCCGTCGGGTGCGAGGACGACGCGGTCGAGGTCTTCGCGGTAGGGCTCGTCGGCGCGCACGACGTGGTAGGTGCGCTCGGTGAGGCGGGAGGGGTGCCAGGCGGCGCGGTGGGCGTCCACGCGGGTGGGGACGAGGTCCTCGGTGACGTGGGCGCAGCGGTAGCCGTCGGGCACGGAGGTGGTGGGCAGGTGGTCCAGGCCGCGGGCGAGGCGGACGAAGAACGGTCCGGGCACGTGCCGGTAGCCGCGGCGGGTGAGGGCGTCGAGCTGGTGGGGTTCGCCGGACCAGGCGACGACCTCGGTGAGCCCGGTGTCGCCTTCGGCCCAGTCGAGGACCTCCTCGGCCAGGAGGGGGTGGTCGGGGTCGACCTGCCACTCCAGCACGCCGGGTTCGGGCAGTCGGCCCCAGGCGTGCGCGCCCCAGACGCGGACGGGTCGGTCGGGGTCGGGGTGGTGGTGCAGGTTCCACGCCAGTCCCCCGGCGTGCCAGCGGCCGGTGGGCCAGGTGCGGCGGGCGAGTTCCCGCATCTCGCGCATGATCACGGACTCTAGGCGGTGGGTGCGGTGGGCGTCAGTCGGGGCCGGGGCGCCAGACGGTGGTGGTCCTGACCGCGACGCCTTCGAGGTCGGGTGGCACCGGCACGGGGAAGGCGTCGAGGCGTGTCCAGCCGCGGGGCATGAACGACCGCTGGGGGTCGCCCACCAGGACCAGGGTGCCGCGGCGGTGGGCGGCCAGGAGGAACGGTTCGACCCGGGCGGCCATGTCGCGGTCGTAGAAGACGTCGCCGGCCAGCAGCACGTCGGTGTCGGGGGTGGTGTCGAGCAGGTCGCCGCCGGTGAACGCCACGGTCACCCGGTTGGCGCGGGCGTTGAGGCTGATGGCGGCGGCCGCGACGGGGTCGATGTCGTTGGCGGTGACGTGGCCTCCGGCGCGGGCGGCGGCCACGGC
>NZ_JBFAAX010000557.1:0-3751 GCF_040639995.1 Actinosynnema sp. NPDC023658
TGTCGGCGTTGGCCACGTTGGCGCGCTGCGGCCCGATGAGGCTGGGCGACCTGGCCGCCAAGGCCGCGGAGTCGGCCTGGGGTGCCGGCTCCGGAGTGGGCTTGAGCAAGCTGGTCGTCCGGGCGGTCACGTCGACCGCGCGGACGAGGGAGGGGTCGGTTCTGCGGGCGGTGGCCGCCAGGCCGCCGAGGGCGGTGCCCGGGACGGTCGCGGACGTGGGGGTGCCGATCGGGCCGCGCCGGGCCGGCGGAACGTGGCCCGAGCCCTCGTCGCACGCCCCTGCACCCATTTCGACCTTCCCCCGGTTTCGGCCCTCGGGTCCCGACGCCCGACTGCGGCGCCCGGCCTCTGGCGAGAGGTGTGCTCGCGACTTCGGCCGACTGTCCCCTTGTGTGTAAGGGAACCATCCCTAGCGTTGTGAGCGCAAGGTTAGTACAGTTGGATCGATCAAGCAAGGGGCGTATCCGGCGGCCCCGGTACTGCGAACGGACGAATTGGTCGCTGAACCGGAGTACGTCGTCGCGGAGTCGACTCGGGACGGTGAACGCACCAGCCGGGTGATGTCCCGAGTCGGGGGAAGCGGGCCCCCGGTTCGGACCACGAGTGGGCACCGCGAAATGATCGGGAGGCGGTCGAGTGGAATTCTTCGAGCTCCGGCGCGGTGCCGGCATCGCCTTTCGGCTTTCGCCGGAGCCCTCCGATATCGGCGGTTTGAGGACGCCTCGGCGGTGGTAGCCCACGTTCGATCACACCGTTACGGGTGGCGATGACCCGTGGACTCGGCACCACTCGGCCTGGTGGTGCGGCGGGCATCGGAAGGGGAGCACGTGGACGGCGGGCGGCGACCGGGGACCGGAGGTGTTACCGTGCCCGACCTGCACGGTCCGTCCGGTTCGCCCGAGGATCGCTGTTCGGGGAGCGGACGGGACGCCTGGTAGGCGCTCGCCCCCGATCCAGCGAAGGTCGCCGCGGAGCTGATCACTCTTCGTGATGGCACAAGCGGTTGAATCCGGGCGCTTCGCGCACACAGGTGCCGCGATGTTCACCCGCGCGGCCGTATGGGCTGACCCATACGGTTCATAGCCGTCTCACAGATTGCGGTCCTCGTTCCCGGGTAATTACCTGCGGCACCCCTCCCTGATAGCGTCTTCCGCGTTGAGAGGTTATGGGGGCCTCCCACAAAGGCCATCTGGGGTGGTGGAGATCGGCAGAACGAGCAGGACCCGCCGTATTCACGAAAAAGCGAGTGGTTAGGTTCGCGCCGCGCTGAAGCGGCTTTCCCTGGGGCTGCACCCTGCCGGGTCGTCGCACGTCCGGCGGCGGATGGTGCTGTGCCGCGAACTGACCGATCGCAATTCAGGCCGAAAGGTAAAAGACCGTGCATGATGCTGTCCAGCGTGCCATCAAGATGATGCGCACGAACTACTACGAGCCACTCACCCTACGCGACGTCGCCGGTGCCGCGCTGGTCAGTCCCTTCCACTTCTCCCGGTTGTTCCACGCCACCGTGGGCGTGCCGCCGGGCCGGTACCTGACCGCGGTCCGATTATTCGAGGCGAAACGCTTGCTGCTGACCACGTGGATGAACGTCGCGGACATCGTGGCGACCATCGGGTACAGCAGCGTCGGAACGTTCACCACCAGGTTCACCCGCGCGGTCGGCCTCTCGCCGACGCAGTACCGCAACCCCGAGGTCAGCGGCCTGCTCGCGGCCGTCGCGATGCCCGACTTCGGCAACCCGCTGGAGACCGGCTCGCCGGTGTTCGACGCGATGCCGATGCCCCGGTTCGGCGGCAGCGGCTCGTTGGTGGGCACGCTGGAGATCCCCGCTCGACCCGAGGACTCCGAGATCACCGTCGGTCTCATCGACGACCTGATCCCGCGCAGCGCGCTGGTGCCCAGCACCCTGGTCGAGGGCCCGCTCGACGCCGAGCTCGTCGTCGGCGCCACGGCCACCCGGTGCGTCGCGGTCGCGTTGCGCGGCAACGGCGAGCAGCTGACCCGCTCCGGCCTGAAGTTCGCCGGTGGGCTGAGCCACTCGGTCACCGTGGGGGCGGGGGAGCACCTGCGGGTGAACGTCCGGATGCGCGACCGCGTCCAGACCCCGGTGGCGGTCGGGACGGGCCGGCGCTAGCCGGTGGTGCCGGGACGCGGGCCGGTGGTACCGGGGTCGTCGCACCCCGCAAGGGTGGAGTAGACCGGGTGGTACCGGCGGAGCATCCTCGAACGATCCGCCACCCGCAGTGGCCGGGGACCGACGGGAGAACACGGTGGTCGACGCGTACCGGTCACTGCGGCACGGTGTGCACGGCCGGGCCATGCCCGGGGTCGAACTTCCGGCGCGGGGCTCCGACGACGTCACGGGTCACGGGTACGCGGCCCGTCACCCGTTCGACGCGGAGTTCCCGCTCGGAGAACTCCGTCCGGTTCCGCGGACCCGGCCGCGAAGGCGCGGTGACGGGCTCCGCGGTCGGTGACGGCCTGCCCTCCGGGAGCCGCGGCAGCGTGGCCGACGCCCCCCGACCCGGCAGACCGGATCGCACAACCGCGCGGAAGTGTGGCGCCGGCGCAACGCGGACGGGTTCCGCGCGCTGGGGCGCGTCCGACGGACGCCGCGTGCGTCGGGGGAGACCGCCGGGACACCGGTGGTTCGCCGCCGCGGCTGCTTCAGCGACTGGGAATGGGAGGGAACTGTTGTGCAGACTGCGGTAGAGCGTGCGATCGACACGATGTGGAACCGCTACCACGAACCGCTTTCACTGGCCGACATGGCGGACACCGCGATACTGAGCAAGTTCTACTTCTCCAGGGTCTTCCGGACGCTGACCGGGACCTCGCCGGGTCGGTTCCTCACCGCGATCCGGCTCACCAAGGCCAAGCAGCTGCTGCTGGAGACGTCCCTGAGCGTCACCGAGATCTCGTACATGGTGGGCTACAACAGCCTCGGCACGTTCACCAGCCGCTTCACCCGCAGCGTCGGCGTCCCGCCCGCCCGGTACCGCGCGCTGTCCCGCGGCGGCGACCTGGCCCCGTCGCCGTTCTCCGGTCCGGCCGGCGGCGCCCTCGCCGGTTCGGTGTGCGGGTGGGTCGGCGTGCCGGACACCGGGAACCCGGTGCGCGTGTACGTGGGCGCGTTCCGGGACCCGATCGCACAAGGGGTTCCGGTCGCGTGCGACATCCGTGACGGCTCGGGGCCGTACCGGCTCGACAAGATGCCGGAGGGGCAGTTCCACCTGCGGGCGGCCGTGGTGGCCGTCGACGACCTCGACCCGAACCCGTCGAAGCGCCGTCCGCTGTTCGTCGGCGCCGCGGAGGCGGTCGCGGTGCGCGCGGGCCGCACCTCAGAGGCGGACATCGAGACCAGGTCCACGTGCACCCTGGACCTGCCGATCCTGCTGGCACTGCCCGAACTGGACACCCGCAACTCGCCCGACGTCGAGCTGGCCGTGCCGGCGCCCGCTCACCGCTAGACCACCTCGCCCCACGGTGCGCCGGCACGCACCGCGGGGTTCTCCCCGCCGCAGAAGGACTTCGCGGCTCCACGCATGGAGGTTCCCGGTGCGCCGCGCAGACCTGGGCAAGTGGCTGGTGCAGCCGGCGGTGTTCGCCGCGCTGCTCGTGCTGGTCGCCGCGGGCGCCGCGATCGGGTGGCGGGCGGGCCGCTGGGTCGGCGCGGTGCTCGGCGCGGGGGCGGGTCTGCTGGTCGCCCTGCTCCTGGTGGTCGCGATCGACCGGCTCACCTCGGTGCTGG
>NZ_JBFAAX010000558.1:0-3749 GCF_040639995.1 Actinosynnema sp. NPDC023658
GCGCCGGTCGGGACGCACGTGATCACCAAGGCGGGCTCGGCGGACGTGACGGTGACCGGTGCGGCCGGTCGGCTGGAGATCCAGACCGGCACCGGCGACCGGATCGTGGGAGGTGCCGGGCCGTCGTTGACGCCCGTCCGGCGACCCGGTCCGATGGCCTGGGACGCGACAGGGGGACGACCGGCCGGTCCGGCGTCCCGGAGGGGTGCCACGTGCGGATCGAGCAGCTCGAGTACATCCAGGCGGTCACCCGGCTCGGCTCGCTGCGCCGGGTCGCGGAGGAACTGCACATGTCCCAGCCCGCGCTCAGCGAGACGGTGCGCAACCTGGAGCGCGAGCTGGGCGTGAACATCCTGGACCGCAGGCGGTCCGGCGCCCGGATCAGCGACGAGGGCCGCGAGCTGCTGCCCTACATCGCCGGTGTGCTCGAAGCGGTGGACCAGCTCCGCCGTGCCGCCGACGACCAGCACCACAGCAACCGGCTGCTGCGCGTCGGCACGGTCAACGCGGCGACCGTCCCGCTGGTGATCCCCACCGTCCGCGAGTTCCGCGAACGCCACCCCGGGACGCAGGTCGAGGTGGTGGACGCGCAGCAGGGCGAGATCCACCGGTCCCTGCTGGAGGGCAGCCTCGACCTCGGGCTGGTGAACTACCTGCGCGGGGACGACCCGCCGACCGACTTCGACACGACCGAGCTGCTGCGCGGGCAGCCGGTGGTGTGCATGCGACCGGACAGCCCGCTGGCCCGCCTCGCCGCCGTCGACGTGTCCGATCTCGTGCGCGAGCCGCTGATCGCGATGCGGGCCGGCTACGTGATGCACCGGTACGTGCACCGGCTGCTCGACGGTCGCACGCCGTCGTTCTCCTGCTCCACCGACGGCGCCGAGATGGGCAAGCTCATGGTGGCCGAGGGCCTGGGCGTGACCGTGCTGCCCGACTTCAGCGTCGTCGGGGACCCGCTCGAACGCGCCGGCGCGATCACGTGGCGACCGCTCGCGTCCCGTCAGGTGGACGTCCTGCTGGTGGCGCAGCGCCGGCGGGCGGGTTCCACGACCCGGCCGGCGCGCGAGTTGCACCAGCTCTTCGTGGACCGTGCCAGGCAGTTCAAGGTGAATGCGGCATGAGCGGTCCGGGCGGTCGTCGGTGGAAGGGAAACCCTATCGCCCCTTCGGCAGCGACGAATGGACCCGTCACCGAAGGCGTGCCTAGACTTTTCGACATGTCGACCGATCGCTGGGACCTCACCCGGCGGCGGCATCTGGATTTCGTGCGCATCGCCGGCCAGGGTTGTCCGCGCTGATCAGCCACTGACCCAGCCGCCCCTCTTTTCCATTCCCAACGAGGGAGTATTCGCCGTGTCCACCGGAAGTCGCACGGAAACAACCGAAGAACCGTTGAAATTCGCCTATTGGGTGCCGAACGTCAGCGGTGGCCTCGTCACCAGCACGATCGAACAACGCACCGACTGGACCTACGACTACAACCGCGAGCTCGCCGTGCTCGCGGAGGACAACGGGTTCGAGTACGCCCTGTCCCAGGTGCGGTACATGGCCAGCTACGGCGCCGCCTACCAGCAGGAGTCCACGAGCTTCAGCCTCGCGCTGCTGCTGGCCACCCAGCGGCTCAAGGTGATCGCCGCCGTCCACCCCGGGCTGTGGCACCCCGCGGTGCTGGCCAAGCTGATCGCCACCGCCGACCACCTCTCCGGCGGGCGTGCCGCCGTCAACGTGGTGAGCGGGTGGTTCAAGGGCGAGTTCACCGCGCTGGGCGAGCCCTGGCTGGAGCACGACGAGCGGTACCGCCGCTCCGAGGAGTTCATCCGCGTCCTGCGGGCCAGCTGGACCGAGGACGACGCGCAGTTCGCGGGCGACTTCTACCGGCTGCGCGGGTACGACCTGAAGCCGAAACCGCTCGCGACGCCGGACCGGCGGCACCCGGAGATCTTCCAGGGAGGCAACTCCACCGCGGCACGGGCCATGGCGGGCCGCGTGTCGGACTGGTACTTCAGCAACGGCAAGGACTTCGACGGGATCAGCGAGCAGGTCGACGAGGTCGGCCGGACCGCGTCGGCGCACGGCCGGACCGTCCGGTTCGGGTTGAACGCGTTCCTCATCGCCCGCGACACCGAGGCCGAGGCCCGCGAGACGCTGCGCGAGATCGTGGCCAAGGCGGACGTCCAAGCCGTGCACGGCTTCCGCGACGCCGTCCGGCAGGCCGGCGCGTCGGCCGCGGACAAGAAGGGCATGTGGGCGGACTCGGGGTTCGACGACCTCGTCCAGTACAACGACGGCTTCCGCAGCAAGCTCATCGGCACGCCGGAGCAGGTCGCGCACCGGATCGTCGAGTACAAGCGGCGCGGGGTGAACCTGCTGCTGCTCGGTTTCCTGCACTACCTGGAGGAGGTCGAGTACTTCGGCCGCCACGTCCTGCCCATCGTCCGCGAGCTGGAGGCCGCGTTGCCCACCGGCGCCGGCACCCCCGAACCCGTAGGAGTGACCCGATGACCACCACCGAGAACACCACCGACTGGGCCGGGAAGCCGGCGCCGACGGGTTCCGCCGAGTGGGTCGCGCGGGCGGCCGAGGTCGCCGCGATCCTCGCCTCCGACGCCGTCGAGCGCGATCGGGCGGGCAAGACCCCGCACGCCGAGGTGCGGCTGCTCAAGGACGCCGGGCTGGTGACGTTGCTGGGTCCGGTCGAGCACGGCGGTGGCGGCCAGGACTGGACCACCGCGTACCGGGTGATCCGCGAGATCGCGTCCGGCGACGGCTCGATCGGCCAGCTCATCGGCTACCACTACCTGTGGTGGTGGGCCGCGCGGCTGGTCGCCACGCCCGAGCAGGTCGCCGCCGTGGAGGAGCAGGCGACGCGCGAGCGCTGGTTCTACGGCGGCGCGGTGAACCCGCGGGACAACGACCTCACCATCACCGAGGACGGCGACGAGCTGGTCTTCGACGGCCGCAAGTCGTTCTCCACCGGCGGCAAGGTCTCCGACGTCACCGTGCTGGAAGGCGTCCTGGCCGGGACCGACAAGCACATCTTCGCGATCGTGCCGTCCGCGCAGGAGGGCATCGTCTTCAACGACGACTGGGACAACCTCGGCCAGCGGCTCACCGAGAGCGGCAGCGTCGAGATCCGGGGCGTGCGCGTGCCGTGGGCGCAGGCCGCGGGGTACGTGGACAAGGAGTTCCGGCCCAGGACGTACAACACGCTGAACGTGCCGCTGATCCAGCTGGTGTTCACGAACTTCTACCTCGGCATCGCCCGCGGCGCGCTCGCCACCGCGACCGCCTACACCCGCGACCGGACCCGGCCGTGGCCCTACGGCGGCGACAACAAGGAGTCGGCCACCGAGGAGTTCTACGTCCTCGACACCTACGGCGACCTCCAGGCGAAGCTGTGGGCCGCGGAAGCGCTCGCGGAGCGCGCGGCCGAGGCCATCGAGCGGATCAACGAGCACGCCGACGCGGTGACCCCGCAGGAGCGCGGTGAGGCGGCGGTGCTGATCGCGGCGGCCAAGCAGCGCGCCATCGACACGGGGCTGGAGATCGGCACCAGGGTGTTCGAGGTGACCGGCGCGCGGGCCAGCGCGAGCTCCGTCGGCCTGGACCTGTTCTGGCGCAACATCCGCACGCACAGCCTGCACGACCCGGTGGCGTACAAGCGGGTGGAGGTCGGGCGCTACGCGCTGCTGGGCGAGCTGCCCGAGCCGACCTGGTACACCTGATCGCTCCCCGGCCCCGTCACCG
>NZ_JBFAAX010000559.1:0-3733 GCF_040639995.1 Actinosynnema sp. NPDC023658
GGGGTGCTGAAGTGCCTGTTCATGGGCGTCCCGCTGACCGAGGTGGCGGACCTGGACCGGCGCGCGGACGACGAGCTGCTGCCGGCGCCACGCGCGGCTTCACGTCGTTCGCGGGGTTCAGCCCCCAGGCGGGCATCGCGCTGGTGTCCCTGACGAACACCGCGCCGACCCTGCGCAGCCGCTTCGTGCAGCGCTCCTACGAGGCGCTGCGCGCCCTGGCCTGACCGCGCGGTCCGCAGATCGGCTCACGCGGCGCGCGTGCGGACCGTTCGAACGGCGACTGGCACGTCCGCCGGTCGCCGTTCGTTCGGACCGCGCCGTCAGAGCCTGCCCGCGCCGGCGCCCGCCGTGACGGACGACTTCACCGCGCCGACGTCCTCGGCGGTGTAGGCGTACGGGACGGCGGCCACCGCGCCGTTGGTCTCGCAGGGCCCGGAGTCGGTGAACGAGTTGTTGCGCGCCACCAGCCGCCCCGGGTCGGAGTCGGCGTACCCGCTGGCGGACCAGCACGCCTGCTGCACGTTCTCGAAGACGTTGCCCTCCACCAGGACACCGGCGTCCATCGTGGACGCGATGGCGTAGGAGTCGGCGTTGTTGCGCACGTTCGAGTAGTAGTTGTTGTACACGTGGACCGTCTCACCGAAGCGGACCCGCGGGCTGCGCTCGAAGGTGCGGTCGAACCAGTTGTGGTGGTACGTGATCCGCAGGTGGCCGCGGTCCTCGCTCGCGTTGCCGTCGGAGTGGCCGACCAGGGACGTCTTCCAGTGGTCGCGGATGACGTTCCACGACACGGTGATGTAGTCGGCGGCGTGGGTCATGTCGATCATGCCGTCGTACTGGTCCGGGTCGGTCGCGACGGTGCTGGACAGGGTGTTGTGGTCGATCCAGACGTGCGTGGCGTTCTCGACCTGGATCGCGTCGTTGCCGAGCACCCCGCGGATGTTCAGGTTCTGGATGACGACGTTGGCCGGGTGCATGTCCTCGATGTTGAGGGTGGTCCCGGAGATGCCCGAGTTCGCCCCGACGCCGCGGATCGTCTTGTTCGCGCTGATCTCGACCGTGCCCGAGCCGCTGATCATGCCGTTGACCAGGATGGTCCGGGTCCCCGAGGCCTGCGCCTGGGTGCGCAGGTCGGCGAAGGTGCTCACGGTGACCGTGGTGCCGCCCGCGCCGCCGGTGGTGCCGCCCGCTTGCGTGGCCCAGCCGACGATCCCGCCGGGCGGCTGGGGGTTCGTGCCGCCACCGGCCTCGACGTCGAGGTGGTCGACGTTGGGCAGGCCGCCGGAGGTGGTCGGGGACAGCCGGATGGTGTTGCTGCCCGCCTTCACCGCCACGCTCACGGTTCTGGTCGCCCAGGTGGACCACGCGCCCGTGCCCTCGAACGAGAGCGCCTGCGCGGTGGTCCCGTTCACGACCAGGTCGGCCGTCCGGGCCGTGGTGCTGCCGTTGGCGAAGCGGATGCCCACCGTCGCCGTGCCTGCGGCCGAGGCGTTCACGGTGAACTGGGCGTAGCCGCTCGTGCTGTTGGCCCCGTTGCAGAAACCGCTGCCGGAGTAGCCCGACCAGTTCGAGTCGATCGTGCCGGAGCACACCGCGGGCGAGGTCTCCGCCTCGTACCGCGTGGGCGCGGCCTGTGCGGTGGGCGATGCCACTCCCACCAACGCGCCGGCTAACAGGCCGACGCAAGCGATCATGTGTTTCACGCGCATGGTTCGTCTCCGTGGGATCGGTTCATCGGTGAACGGCACACCCGGATTCGGGTGCATTCGCGTCCTCGGATCGGAAATCGCTTCGCGTTCGGATGCTAGGAGGTGCTCCAGGCCAGGTCAACGGCTGGTCATACTCGTGAACAATGCCGACGAGTACTGGTCATGCATGTGAACACCCGAGCGTCGACAGCGCGTTTCCCGGCTATTTCCCGAGCGGTGGTGGAGAGGGATGTCGAGCCGATCCCGCCATTGTCGGACGTCCGTCCGGAGCGCGTGCCCGGCAGGTCGTACCAGGAGATCGCACGCCTTGCGGAGCTGCCGGTGGTCGCACGCGGGGCTGAGCCGCGTCGAACGCCGGTCGTGCGGGTCGCCGCTGTGCCATGATTCCGGCCGTGGGGGATTCGTTCAAGGTCGCACCAAAAGCCGTCGAGCTGCTGGGCGGCCTCGTGCAGCGCCAGAGCACCGGCATCGCCGCGCACCTCAAGGCGTTGGAGCACAACCAGGTCGACGACATCGGCCAGGGTGTGTTCCTGGAGCTGTCGGGCCACCTGGAAACCTTGCGCTTCAACGCGCAGGACAACACGCGGCGCGCGCTCAGCCTCGCCGGCTCGTCGGCGGTCGAGCTGACGAGGGCGGCCCGGTTCTACCGCACCACGGACCACGACGAGGCGGGCCGGCTGGACCGGGTGTACCCGACGGTCCCGACGTACCCGAGGAACGTCGAGGCGAGCGCGCTGCCGGCGGGTGTCGCGTCGAGCGGTTTCACCGACGTGGTCGAGACGAGGTACTACAACGGTCCCGGCGAGACGAGCCTCGAGAACGAGGTGCTGCGGGACAAGTGGCCGATGGGTGCGGAGGACAAGCTCGGCCAGTGGTTCGAGGTCGGGGACCTCGGCTCGGTGGCCGCGACGGCCGACAAGATCGCGCAGAAGATCCTCGGCTGGAGCCCGCTGGACCGCATCACCGAGGTGTACAGCGGCGACTGGAACGGCATCTACCGCGAGAGCGTCGTCATGGCGGACACGGGCACCGCGTTCGACGGCATCGCCAAGAACGTCCAGCGCGGCCGTTACGCCATCCAGGACTCGTGGGACGGCAACGCGGCGGCGGCCGCGGAGCAGTGGCTCGACCAGTTCGCCCTCGGCTGCGCGGAGCACGCGAAGTACTGCCACGACGTCGCGGAGAAGGTCTCGCTGCTCGCGGAGTCCGCCTTCCACCTGTACCAGACGATCGGCGTCCTGCTGGAAACGATGATCGACGCCATCGTCGCGCTGCTCACCGCGATGAAGGGCGGTGCGGTGTTCAAGTTCATCGGCACGATCGCGGACGTCGCGACCGGTGGCGCGGCGAAGTTCATCGGCTCGATCATCGGCGTCGCCAACCAGATCCAGTCCGCCATCGACCAGCTCCGGGCTCTCGTGCACGGGTTCGCCGCCGTCGTGCAGGCCGCACGGGCGCAGGGCGACGGCGTGCGGGCGATCTGGCCGTGGTCCCACTTCGACCACCCCGGAGCGTGATGACGAACCCGTTCGCGACCACCGAGGGCGTCCAGGCGCAGCGCAACCTGTTCCGCGTGCTGGCCTCCGCGGACGACGGCGCACTGGCCGACTTCGCGAAGGACGTCGTCGCCGGCCGCGTCGCCCCGCGCGACCTGCTCACCCGCAGCTGGGCGGTGGAGTCGGTGGCCGACGAGACCCTCGCGGCGATCGACGAGTTCCAACGGCTGCCGGAGACCGAGCGGGCCGCGCTCGTGGCGCGGGGACCGGAGTTCCTCGACGAGTACGTCGCCGGGCTCGCGAGCTTGGACGTGGAGGCCGAACCGACCCCTCCACCGCCACCGCGGCGCAGGCCGGCGCGGGACGAGGACGACGACGAGCCACCGCCTTCGTTGCTCAGGGACGCCTGGTAGGTCTCCGGGCACCGCCCGCCGGCGTGACCGGAGTCGGAATCCTCAGCACCAGTCGGCGCACGTCGTGACCTGGAACCCCCGGCTGGGGAAGACGGTGTCCATGAAGAAGTCGTGC
>NZ_JBFAAX010000560.1:0-3731 GCF_040639995.1 Actinosynnema sp. NPDC023658
CCCTTATCCGGGGCTAGTCCGGCTCCGCGCTCCCCCGGTCCACCCCGTCCGACGCCGCGCGGGCGGCCCGGCCGGCGAGCGGGGTCAGGTGCGCGGCGAGCGCGTCCAGCAAGGCGGAGACCTCCGCGACCCGCCTACGGTCGTCGGTACCGAGCGCGGCGGCGAGGGCGTCGTCGACGGTGCTCCCCCGCACCTGCGCCACGCGGTCCGACAGGTGCTCGGCCTGCCGGACCAGCACGCGGCGGCGGTCGGCGGGATCGGGTCGGGTGTCCAGGGAGCCGGTCTCCCGCAGCCGGGCGACGGCGGTGGAGACCTGGCTCTGCGGCAGCCCGGTGCGCTCGACGATCTCACCGATGGAGCTGTCGGGGTGCTCGACGATGTCGCTGAGCACGATCAGGACCAGCCGGGTGCTGCCCGACCGCGGCTTGCCGTCGTCGACGGGCGCGGGCATGGCCTCCTCACCGATCTTCATCAGGGTGCGTCCGAGCAGGAACAGCGCGACTCCGTTCACGCGGCCAGCTTACATCGGATTCGATACATCTACTTGAATGTATCGAATCCGATGGATTATGGTTCGGCGTGTCCCCACCCGACCGCACCCGACGGAGCCGCACCATGACCGACACCCGGACCGCGACGCTGCCCGTGCCCGACGCCGTCCTCCACCACGAGGTCCGCGGCTCCGGCCCCCTGCTGCTGATCTCGCAGAGCGGCGAGGGCGACGCCCGGCGCAGCACCGACCTGGTCGACCGGCTCGTGGACGCCTACACGGTGGTGACCTACGACCGCCGCGGCCTGTCCCGCAGCGCGGTGGCCGACCCCGCGCGGCCCGTGACCATGGCCGACCACGCCGACGACGTCCACCGCCTGCTGGCCTCGCTGACCGACGAACCGGCGCTGGTGCTGGGGTGCAGCCTCGGCGCGGTCATCGGGCTGCACCTCGCCGTCCGCCACCCCGACCAGGTGCGCACGCTCGTCGCGCACGAGCCCGTCGCGCCGTGGCTGCTGCCCGCCGCCGAACGCGCCGCCCACGAGCGCGAGCTGCTCGACGTCCAGCACACCTACCGCACCGGAGGACTGGCGCCCGCCTTCGCGGAGATCGCCCGGGTCCTCGGCATCGACCCCGTCCACCAGGACACCGAGCCCGACCTCACCCCGCGGCCGATGACCGCGCAGCGGACGGCCGACTTCGACTTCTTCCTGACCCGCGACTTCACCGCCGTCGTGCGGGACGACCTGCGCGCGGCCGACGTCGCGGCGCTCAAGGACACGCCGGTCCGCATCGTCCCCGCCACCGGCCGCACCACCCCGCACACCGTCTTCGACCACCGCTGCGCGCGGGAGCTGGCGGCCCTGCTCGGCGTCGGGGTCGAGGAGTTCCCCGGCGGCCACAACGGCAACACCACGCACCCGAGGGCCTACGCCGCCCGGCTGCGCGAGGTCCTGCGCGACCCGGCGTGACGCCTCAGGCCTGGTCGGTGAGGCTCGCGTCGAGGGGTGGGCAGTTGGCCATCATTGTCGCCATCACGTTGCAGTAGTGCGACGACTTCTGCTGAAAATGGACAAAAGATCGGTCAGATTAAGCGAAAGTTCTGGACTCCCTGAGTGCGCCCGACCTACCGTTCACACGCTTCGCCATCCCCTGCCCACCGGAATCCCCTGCCTCACCCCGCCTCCGCCGCGCGGGCCCTGCAACCGTGCGACGACGACGTCGGACAAGCGTGGTCGTCCCTGCCCTCAGGAGCATGGATATGAGATGGACAGCGCGACGGACGCGCTTACCCGCCTACGCCCTGCTGGCCGCAGCCCTGCTGGTCAGCGGCTCGGGACTGTCCGCGACGGCGGACCCCCGGGCCGAGGCCGTGCCGCCCCAGGAGCCCGGCGTGACGCTGCGGGTCTTCGACGTGCAGGTGCCGCTGGACCGGCTCTGCACCCTCAAACCGGCCCAGACGCCCAACATCGACAAGCTCATGCCCACGATCGACTGGACCTCGACCACCGACTTCGGGTTCGAGGACCACTTCGTCGCCCAGGTCTCCGGCAACGTCACCATCAGCCAGGCGGGCACCTACACGTTCCGCCTGCTCAGCGACGACGGGTCGCGGCTCTCGCTCGACGGCACCGTGGTCGTCGACCACGACGGCCTGCACGGCCCCGACCCCAAGGACGGCTCGGTCACCCTGAGCACCGGCTACCACTCCCTGCTGATCGAGCACTTCGAGCGCGACGGCGGGCAGCAGTTGACGTTGCAGTGGAAGCCGCCGGGCGCCTCGGCGTTCTCGCTCGTGCCGAACTCGGCGCTCAGCACGGACAGCGGCGTCGTCCGGGTCACCGCCCCCGGTCGCAAGGACTGCGCGGCGGGCGCCGACAGCCCCGGCGACGGCCTGCCGTTGAACGCCGTCCACCCCGACTACACGCTGACGAACCTGCGCCCCACCGGTTTCCAGCCGCGGGTCAGCGCGATGGACTGGCTCCCGGACGGCCGCCTGGTCATCGCCACGTGGGACGGCAAGAGCACCGACACGGGTGAGCTCTGGGTGCTGGGCAACGTCACCGGCGCCACCTCGCCCGACCGCGTCACCACCAAGCGGATCGCGTCGAACCTGCGCGAGCCGATGGGCCTGAAGGTGCTCGACGGCAAGGTCTACGTGTCGCAGAAGCACCAGCTGACCGAGATGACCGACACCAACGGCGACGACGTGCTCGACCAGTCGCGCGCGGTGGCGACGTGGCCGTACGGCGGCAACTTCCACGAGTTCGCGTTCGGCCTGCTCTACCAGGACGGCGCGTTCTACCTCAGCCTCTCCGTCGCGATCAACGAGGGCGGCGCGACCACCAACCCGCAGCCCGCCGCCAACCGCGGCACGACGCTGAAGGTCGACCGCGCCACCGGGCAGGTCA
This sequence comes from Actinosynnema sp. NPDC023658, assembly GCF_040639995.1. Taxonomy (NCBI): domain Bacteria; kingdom Bacillati; phylum Actinomycetota; class Actinomycetes; order Pseudonocardiales; family Pseudonocardiaceae; genus Actinosynnema; species Actinosynnema sp. NPDC023658. The sequence continues at coordinate 2,902 of NZ_JBFAAX010000560.1, forward strand.
CCTACCTCGCCGGCGGGCTGCGCACCCCCAACGGCATCGGCTGGGGCCCCGAGGGCGGCATGTTCGTCAACGACAACCAGGGCGGCTACCTGCCCGCGTCGAAGATGGTGCAGATCAAGCAGGGCCGGTTCTTCAACCACTACACCAACCCGGCCGGCCCGTTCGACTCGAACCCGGTCACCGCACCGGTGCTGTGGTTGCCGCAGAACGAGATCGCGAACTCCCCCAGCACTCCGCTCTACCTCACCCAGGGCCTCTACGCGGGGCAGATGGTCTTCGGCGACGTCACCTACGGCGGCCTCCAGCGCGCCTTCCTGGAGAAGGTGAACGGCGAGTACCAGGGCGCGGTGTTCCGCATGACGCAGGGGCTGGAAGCGGGCGTGAACCGGATCAGCCTCGGCCCGGACGGCGCGATCTACGCCGGTGGCATCGGGGACGGCGGCAACTGGGGCCAGGACGGCAAGCTCAGGTACGGCCTGCAGAAGCTCACGCCCAACGGCGGCCGGACGTTCGACGTGCTGGCGGTGCGCGCGATCGCGGGCGGGTTCGAGGTCGAGTACACCCAGCCGCTGTCCGCCGAGACGACGGCGGGGCTCGCCGGTCGCTACCGGGCCGAGCAGTGGCGGTACGCGGCGACGCCCGCGTACGGCGGCCCCAAGGTCGACCAGGAGAACCTGTCGGTCGCCTCGGCCACGCCGTCCGCCGACGGCCGGAAGGTCACGCTCAAGCTCAACGGCCTGAAGGCCGGCCGCGTGGTGCACCTGCGCTCGCCGCGCTCGTTCACCTCGAACACCGGCGTGCAGCTGTGGAACACCGAGGCCTGGTACACG
>NZ_JBFAAX010000561.1:0-3716 GCF_040639995.1 Actinosynnema sp. NPDC023658
GATCTCCGCGTCGTCCGGGACACGACCGCGACCGGTGCGAACCCACCTTCTGCTCATAGTCCGGATGGGCCGCCTGCTCAGAGGCGAGTGCGCTCCCGGATGCCGTGAGCACACACGAGGGGGAATCGCGAGAAGTCGCTCCATGCTGTCCGGAATCGCCGCGGCTGTGCTGGTGATCGGTGCTCTGGCGTCACCCGCCGCGTCCGCCGCGCCGGAGGTGAAGGGCACCGCGCAGGCGCCGGACCCGTCGACGGACGTGGTGGCGCTGATGCGCACGCAGGAGTCACTGGACCGGGTCGCGGACCGCATCGAGGCCGTGGCCGCCGACAGCGAGGGCTCGGGTCTGTCCGGCTTCACCGTCCACGCCGACCGCGCGGCGCTGGAAGTGTTCTGGCGTGGCGCGGTGTCCAAGGAAGTGCAGTCCGAAGTGGACGACGCGGGTGCGCGCGGGCTGACCGTCGAGGTGAAGTCCGCCCCGTACACGCTGACCGAGCTGCGTGCCGAGACGCAGCGGCTGGCCGACGCGGCGATGGGCAAGGACGACGGCGTCGCGCTCGCCTCGATCGGTCCGAAGCCCGACGGCACCGGCTTGTTCGCCGACCTCGCCGGTGTGCCGGCCGGTTCGGACGCCCGGACCGCCGCGCGGTCGGTGCCCGGACTGACGAGCCGCGTTCCGCTGGAGTTCAGCTCGTCGACCACGCCGTTGCCCGCGAGCCGGTTCACCGACGTCGCGCCGTACTGGGGTGGCGCGTACATGGAGCGCTGGGTCAGCGGTGCGCCGCAGAACGCCTGCTCCACCGGGTTCGGCGTGACCGGGCTCAACGGCGCGGCGACCTACGTCCTCACCGCGGCGCACTGCGGCGAGGGGCAGTGGCGGACCGGCTCGAGCGGCGGCACGCAGTTCACCCTGGGCAACACTTTCGTCACCCGTGACCCGGGCCGGGACGCCGAGCTCATCCTCACCTCGGCCGGCAACGCGATCTGGGACGGGGACGCGCTCAACGGGCCCAACCAGTTCTGGAAGTACGTGCTGGGCGCGAGCACCAACCGATCGGGTGATTTCGTCTGCACCTCCGGCGCGTTCTCCGGGGCGCGGTGCAACATCCGCGCGCAGGCGACCGGCCAGGTCATCAACGTGGGCGGGTTCGGTCAGGTCCGCGACATCGTGCGGGCCGAGCAGCAGGACCGGCAGAACGCCGGCGGCAACGGCGACCAGGCGAACTGGGTGACCTGCACCGGCGTGCCGAACGGGCCGAACAGCGACCCGAACGCCCGGCACTGCTCGTGGCGGATCTTCTACCCGGACGTCATCGCGCAGATGAACTCGCTGGGCGTGCGGATCAACACCTGACGCGTGCTCCGTGCTCGCTCCGGTGCAACCCGGAGCGGGCACGGATCCGTCCCGGGTGTGTGACGAGGCGACGGAAGGGCCTCCCATGCGCCGATGGGTGACCGTGGTCCTGCTCGGGTGCGCGCTGGCCGGCTGCGCCGATGCGGGGACACCACCGGCAGCCCCGTCGTCGGCCGTGACACCGACCGACGCGCCCGGTGCGAGTGAGGCGGCGGACAGGCTGGACCCGGCCCTGGAACAGGCTTACCCGGACACCTACTCCGGGCTGTCGCTGGAAGGCGACGTGCTGGTCGTCCACCGCGTGCCGGACCAGGCCCTGGACGCCGAAGCGCGCAGGCTGGCGGGGTCGGTGCCCGTGGAGTTCCGCGACGCCCGGTTCTCGCTGACCACGCTGCGTGAGACAACGGAACAAGTGACCGCCGACCTCGACTACTGGCGCGAACGGGACGTCCGGATCGGCACCGTGGGCCCTCGCCCCGACGGCAACGGCGTCCTGGTGACCACCCTGGCCGGCGAGAAGGACCTACCCGCCCTGACCGCCCGCTACGGCGACGTCATCACCGTCGAACAAGGCACCCCGCCCGTCCCGGCCACTCAACCCCCGCTGACCGCGACCTCCTGACCTCCGAGAACCACAAAAGCGCACGACGTCGCGTGCTCGAACGCACTGCCGACACCGGCGTCGTGGAGATCCGACGCGCGGTCCGTGTCGCCTACGCTCATCACCAGGCCCAGCAGCAGGAACTCGGGGATGTCAGCAGACCAGCGCCGCTCCCTGTAGTCCCGCGGGTGGGGGCAGGGGCTTGTCGGCACGTGCAAAGCCGGAGTCGGATCGCGCCGCTCCGGCACCGGTCAGGTGAGCGTCCGGGTGACCGTGTCGTTCCGGGGGTGCCGTTGATCGTGGCGGTCACCCGGACGGTGTCGGCGCCCTTCCCCAGCGTGACGCCGGTCCAGGTGAAGATCCGGTCGTCGCTGCTCCTGGCACCCAGCGACACCCCGTTGACCAGCGCCCCGGTGACCGCGTTGGAGTACGAATTCGCTATCCGGCGGCCCGAGCGCCGTGATACACCACCGAGGTGAATAAGGTTTTGGAGTTCTCCGAGGTCCTGCGGTTGATCGAAGACCGCTCGGCCGCGTTCCGCGCCGCGATCGCGTCCGCCCCCGACCTCGACGTCCGGGTTCCGACGTGTCCGGACTGGACGCTGCGCGAACTGGCGCAGCACCTCGGTGACGGCCGCCGCCGCCAGGCCGCCATCGTCGCAGCCGGCCCGGGCGCTCAGCCCCCGGCGAAGACGGACCCGAAGGGTGCCCCGACCGCGCCCCGCGACCGCGAAGCCCTGGACGCCTGGCTCGCTGAGTCGACCGACCTCATGCTCGACGCGATGCGCCAGGCCGGCCCGGACCGCGGCTGTTGGACCTGGTGGGGCCGCTCGCAGGCCCCGGGGACCAGCGGAGCCGTGGCCCGGCACCAGGTCCAGGAGATCGCCGTCCACACGTACGACGCCCAGCTCACCCAGGGGGTCGCACAGCCCCTGCCGACGGAGGTCGCGGTCGAGGGCGTCGACGAGTTCCTGACGACCGTCTCGGCGACGACCGTCCCCTGGCCGTTCAAGCCTGCGACCATCGACCTGCACGCGACCGAGGGCCGTTCCTGGCGCCTGACCCTCGACGCCGACGGCGTCCGCTGCGACGACCTCGCGGTCGACGCGGAGCCGGGCGACATGGCGATGCGAGGGGCAGCGAGCGACCTGGTCCTCTACTTCTACGATCGCGTCCCGCTCGACGGCCTGGAGACCACCGGCGACACCGAGCCGATGGAGCAGCTCGCGGAGTGGGACCCGAACGCGTAGGACGCGCACTTGTGACGCACCCGTCGGGCGCGCGCTGCTGCGGAACGGTGCGCGACGGGTGCTCGACCTGCACCAACTTCCGGCGGTGGCCGTCGGCCGAGGCCGGCACGTCACCGCCCGTCGGTAGCGCAGGAACTGCGAGGTTGGGCACCGGGACGGTGGGTAGCCGTCGGGGGTGACCGACTCCGCCATCGCCGTCCTGGACATCGACGGGACGCTCATCGACTCCAACTACCACCACGCGCTCGCCTGGCACCGGGCACTGCGGGCGGTGGGTGAGACCTTTCCGGTGTGGCGGCTGCACCGGCTGATCGGCATGGGCGGGGACCAGGTGCCCACGGCGGTCGGGGGTGAGGACCTGGAGCGCAGGGTGGGGGACCGGGCCCGGAAGCTGCAGGGCGAGGAGGCCGACGCGCTGCTGGAGGAGATGGTGCCGTTGCCCGGCGCCCGCGACCTGCTCGTGGCCATCAAGGAACGCGGTCACCGGTTGGTGCTGGCCAGCTCCGGTCGGCAGC
>NZ_JBFAAX010000562.1:0-3713 GCF_040639995.1 Actinosynnema sp. NPDC023658
CTCCTACATCACCTACGTGCCGACCTACGCGACCGAGCTGGGCATCAATCTCCGTCAACCGCCGCATCGGCGTCAACGCTCGCCGGGTGAGCAGCTGCCCGGCCGCGGCGACGAGCAGCGCCCCGAGGACCGACACGACGACCAGCACCTCGGCCAGGGTGTGGAGGGTCTCGTCGATCTCGGTGAGGCTGCGGCTGACGACGAGGACGTCGCCGTCCTGCAGCGGGTGCAGCACTAGGCGCACCGGCGTCCCCGAGCGGGTTCGGCCTTCGCGCAGGGTGGTGGCGGTGACCTGGCGGTCGTGCGGGTCGGTGACCACCTGGTCCACCCCGGCGGGCGCGCAGATGGTGCCGTCGGTCCGGATCAGCTGGGCGCCCCGCAGGAAGCGCTGCAGCTCCTCGTTGGCCGGGTTCGCGGTGCACAGCAGCCCGAAGTCCGGTTCCGGGGCGATCGGTGGCGGCTGCACCGCGCTGGGCGGCAGGCCCACGAGCAGCGACTCGTCCAGCTGGGCGCGCAGGTTGTGCCGGGTCGTCACCCAGGTGACGGTGCTGATCGCGGCGATCGCCACCGCGACGACGCACCCGGTGATCAGCGCGATCCGGCTGCGCACCAACATCCGCCCGCGGCCCGTCACGACGGTTCCCGCAGGATGAACCCCACCCCGCGCACGGTGTGCAGCAGGCGCGGCAGGCCACCGGTCTCGGTCTTGCGCCGCAGGTAGCCGATGTAGACGTCGAGGTTGTTCGTGCCCGGGTCGTGCCCCCACACGGCGTGCTTGAGGTGCTGCTTGGTGAGCACCTTGCCCGGGACGCCGAGGAACACGGTGAGCAGGTCGAACTCGGTGGGGGTCAGCTCGATCGGCAGGCCGGCGCGGACCACCTCCCGGGTCCGGGGGTCGAGCCGCAGGTCCGCGAACTGCAGGAACCGCGGTGCCGGCCGCTGACCCCGGTTCTGCTTGAGCAGCGCGCGGACCCGCGCCAGCAGCTCCTCCAGCGCGAACGGCTTGACCAGGTAGTCGTCCGCGCCGGCGTCCAGGCCGGTCACCCGGTCGCCCAGTGCGTCACGTGCGGTGAGCATCAGCACTGGCAACCGTTGACCGGCCGCGCGTAATCGGCGGCAGGTCTCCAACCCGTCGACGTGGGGCATCATCAGGTCCAGGACCGCCAGGTCGGGCACCGGTGCGGCGGCGAGCAACCGCAACGCCTCGGCCCCGTCGGCCGCCGTGACGACCTCGTAGCCCTCGAACTCCAAGCTGCGCCGCAGGCTGTCCCGCACGTCCGGGTCGTCGTCCACCACGAGGAGCCGCATCCCCCGCCCCGCTCTCGTCGCGTTGCGCAACCGCCGGCTCGCGAGGGTACTGACGCCGGCTCGCGCGCGGCCGGCCGGGAGGGGCCGGGCTCTCACGAATCTCTCAGGGGAAACCAAGGCCGTTCTCACGACCGGTTCACCACGCTTGGCGCTCGACCGGTCGTCACGCCGTGGCCGGTGCGGGCGTGCGAGGAGAACGGAGAACACATGTCGGCCAGCACGACACGCGCAGACCCCTCCGCTGCCGGGCGACGTGACACCGAAGCGTCCGCCGCGACCCGTGTGGACATCATGATCCCCGTGCACGACGAGGAACGCGCCCTGCCGGGTTGCGTGCGGGTGCTGCACGAGTTCCTCGCGGAGCAGTTCCCCTTCGACTGGACCATCGTCGTGGTCGACAACGCCAGCACCGACGACACCCTCGCGGTCGCCCACGAGCTGGCCGACCGGTTCGACCGCGTACGGGTCCACCACCTGGACCGCAAGGGACGCGGGCGGGCACTGCGCGAGTCCTGGGAAGCCAGCGAAGCCGCCGTCGTGGTGTACATGGACGTGGACCTGTCCACCGGTCTGAACGGGCTGCTGCCGCTGGTCGCGCCCTTGGTCAACGGGCACTCCGACCTCGCGATCGGCTCCCGCCTGGCCCCCGGCTCGCGCACCGTGCGCGGCCCGAAGCGCGAGTTCGTCTCACGTTGCTACAACGCCCTCGTCCGGCTCACCCACGGCGCGCGGTTCACCGACGCCCAGTGCGGCTTCAAGGCCGCCCGCGCGGAGGTGATCCGACCGCTGCTGGACCACGTCCGCGACGACTCCTGGTTCTTCGACACCGAACTGCTGCTGCTGGCCGAGCACAACGGCCTGCGGGTCCACGAAGTGCCCGTCGACTGGGTCGAGGTCGTCGACAGCCGGGGCGACGTCCTGGGCACCGCGCGGGCGGACATCAGGGGTCTGGTGCGCGTCGCCCGCGCCAAGGCCAACGGCACCGCGCGGGTGGCCGGACTGCCGCGACGGCCCCGACTCCGCGCCACCCACCCCGACGCGGTGCTCAGCCGCAGCGAGGGCGGGCTGTCCTGGCAGGTGCTGTCCTTCGCCGCCATCGGGACCATCTCCACGGCGGCGAACCTGGCCCTCTACGGCGTGTTCCGCACGTGGTGGCCGGTGCTGGTGGCCAACCTCGCCGCACTGGTGATCACCACCCTCTTCAACACCGAGGCCAACCGCCGCTACACCTTCGCCGCCCGCGACAAGGCCCGCGGCAAGTCGCACGTGCAGGGCTTCGTCGTGTTCGGCCTGTACTACGCCTTCACCTCCGCCGCGCTGCTCGTGCTGTACCGGCTCGCCCCCGAACCGGGCCGTGCGCTGGAACTGGCGGTGCTGCTGGCCTCCTCGGTGCTGGGCACCGCGGGTCGCTTCCTGCTGCTGCGCGGTTGGGTGTTCCGGAGGAACGACGGAAAGGACCAGGCATGACCGCCGCCGCCACCGAAGCGGTCCCGTCCACGCCGGGAGTCGCCGGACCGCGCCCCCGGTGGCCCGCGTGGGCCCTCGCGGTGATCTGCGCGGTCGCCGCCGCGCTGTACGCGTGGAACATCGGCGCCGGACAGGTGGGCAACCCCTTCTACTCGGCCGCCGCGAAGTCGATGACCGCGAGCACCGCCAACTTCCTGTTCGGCTCGTTCGACCCGGTCGGCGTGGTGACCGTCGACAAACCGCCGATGTCGCTGTGGCCGCAGGCGCTGTCGGTCGCGGTCTTGGGCTTCCACGGCTGGGCGGTGCTGCTGCCGCAGGCGGTCGAGGGCGTCGCCGCGGTGTTCCTGCTGCACCGCACCGTCCGCCGGTGGGCGGGAGAGCACGCGGCCCTGCTCGCCGCGGCGATCCTGGCGCTCACCCCGATCACCGTGGCGATCAACCGCGACAACAACCCCGACACGCTGCTGGTGCTGCTGCTCGTCGCGTCGGCCTACGCCTTCACCCGGTCGGTGCAGGCGCCGACGGACGGCGCTCGTACCCGGTGGCTGGCGTGGTGCGCGCTCTTCATCGGCTGCGGGTTCCTCACGAAGATGCTCCAAGCGTGGATCATCGTGCCCGCCGTCGCCCTGGCCTACCTGGTGGGCACCACCGCGCCGGTCCGGCGGCGCGTCCTGGACCTGCTGGGCGCGGGTGCGGTGCTGGTGGCGTCCTCGTTCTGGTGGGTGGCGCTGCACGCCTGGTGGCCGGGCGACCGGCCGTACGTCGGCGGCAGCGCCGACGGCGGCGCCTGGGACCTGATCGTCGGCTACAACGGCCTCGGTCGAGTCTTCGGCGGTGACGGCAACACTTCGGGGAGCGCCGGTGGCCGACCACCCGCGGCCCCGGACCTGCCCGCGGGCGTCTCCCCGCCCACTGCCGATCCCGCCGTGTTCGGCGGC
>NZ_JBFAAX010000563.1:0-3710 GCF_040639995.1 Actinosynnema sp. NPDC023658
GCGACCCCGGCCGCCGCCTGGGTGTGACCGATGTTCGACTTCACCGACCCCAACCAGAGCGGTTCGGACCGGTCCTGGCCGTAGGTCGCCAGCAACGCCTGCGCCTCGATGGGATCACCCAACGTCGTGCCGGTGCCGTGAGCCTCCACGGCATCCACATCGGACGGTGACAGATCCGCGTTCGCCAACGCCTGACGGATCACCCGCTCCTGCGACGGACCGTTCGGCGCGGTGAGGCCGTTGGACGCACCGTCCTGGTTCACCGCACTGCCCCGCACCACCGCCAACACCCGATGACCACGCCGACGCGCGTCCGACAAACGCTCCAGCAGCACCAGACCCGCGCCCTCACCCCAACCGGTGCCGTCGGCGGAGGCGGAGAACGGCTTGCTGCGTCCGTCCGGTGCGAGCCCGCGCTGGCGGGAGAACTCGGTGAAGATGACCGGCGTGGCCATCACCGTGACACCGCCGGCCAGCGCCAGGTCGCACTCGCGCGACCGCAGGGCTTGCGCCGCCAGGTGGATCGCCACCAGCGACGACGAGCACGCCGTGTCGATCGACAGCGCCGGGCCGCGCAGGCCCAGGTGGTAGGCGACCCGGCCCGAGGTGACGCTGGTGGCCGTGCCGGTGACGAGGTAGCCCTCCACGTCTTCGGGCACCGGCGTGCCGACGGCGTACCCGGACGACCAGATGCCGGTGAACACGCCGGTCCGGCTGCCGTGCAACGAGGTGGGGTCGATGCCCGCGTGCTCGAACGTCTCCCACGCCGTCTCCAGCACCAGGCGCTGCTGCGGGTCCATCGCGATGGCCTCGCGGGGTGAGATCCCGAAGAACGCCGCGTCGAACCCACCCGCGTCGTCGAGGAATCCGCCCTGGGCGACGGCGCTCGTGCCGCCGCTGCGCAGCTCCGGGTCGTGCAGCCGGCCCAGGTCCCAACCGCGGTCGGTCGGGAAGCCGCCGATCGCGTCCACCTCGGCGGTGACCAGGCGCCACAGGTCGTCCGGCGACGTCACGCCACCGGGGAACCGGCACCCCATGCCCACGATGACGATCGGGTCGTCGTCCACCGCCTCCGCGACCACGTCCGGCACGTCGACCGCGCCGTCACGCAGGTGCGCCACGAGTTCGGCAGGCGTCGGGTGGTCGTAGATCAGCCCGGACGACAGGCGCAGGCCGAGCGCGCTGTTGATGCGGTCGCGCAGGGCGACGCCCATGACCGAGTCGAACCCGAGGTCCTTGAACGTGAGCGTGGGGTCGACGTCGGCGGCGTCGGTGTGCCCGAGGACGGCCGCGATGGCGGCGGTGACCTGGTCGGCGGGGTCGGCGGTCGGTTGCGCGGGCGGCGCGTCGGACGTGACGCCGCCCAACCAGTGCGAACGACGTTGGAACGCGTACGTAGGCAGGTCGACTTGCTTGGTAGCGGCAGGGAACGCGGCGGTGAAGTCGACGTGCCCACCGCTCACGAACACGCGTGCCACCGCGGACAGGAACTCCGCCCGGTCACCCCGGTCGCGGCGCACCGTCCCGGTGACGAGCGTCCCCCGCTCCAGCGCGGGCACGAGCACCGGGTGCGGGCTGATCTCCAGGAACACCGGGGCGCTCCCGGCCGGCAGTGCGCGGGTCGCCTGCTCGAACAGCACCGGTTCGCGCAGGTTCCGGTACCAGTAGGCGGCGTCGAGGCCGGCGGTGTCCATCACCTCGCCGGTCACCGTGGAGTGGAACGGGATGTGCCCGGACGACGGCCTGAGGTCGGCCAGGTCCGCGATCAGCCGGTCGCGGACGGCCTCGACCTGGGCGGAGTGGGCGGCGTAGTCCACCGGCAGCCGGCGGGCGCGGACCTCGTCGGCCTCGGCCGCCGCCAGCAGCTCACCCAGCGCGTCCGCCTCACCGGACACGACCACCGAGCCGGGCGCGTTGACCACCGCGACGGTCAGCCTCCCGCCCCACCGGGCCAGGTAGGTCGAGGCCCGGTCGGCGGACAGGCCGAGCGACACCATCCCGCCGCGACCGGAGATCGCGATCAAGGCCTTGCTCCGCAGCGCGACCACCCGGGCGGCATCGTCCAGCGACAGCGCGCCGGCGACGTGCGCGGCGGCGATCTCGCCCTGCGAGTGGCCGACGACCGCGTCCGGTTCGACGCCGACCGACTGCCACAACCGCGCCAGCGCCACCATCACGGCGAACAACGCGGGCTGCACTACGTCGACCCGGTCCAGGTCACCGCCGTTCAGCACCTCGACCAACGACCAGTCGACGTACGGGCTCAGCGCCCGCTCGCAGGCGTCCACCGCATCCCGGAACACCGGCTCGGACGCGTACAGCTCCCGCCCCATCCCGACCCACTGCGCACCCTGACCCGGGAACACGAACACGGTCCGGCCCACCGAACCCGCCACCCCGGACACCACGTCCGACCCGACGACCGCTGCCCGGTGCGGGAACCGGGCCCTCCCGGCCAGCTCGCCGGCGATCGCGGCGGCCGACACGTCCGGGTGAGTGAACGCGTACGCGCGCAACCGCTCGACCTGGGCGTGCAGGGAGGCCGCGGTCTTGGCGGTGACGAGCCACGGCACCGCCCGGTCCTCTCCGGGCTCGGCCACGACCTCCGGTGCCTGCTGGAGGACGACGTGCGCGTTGGTCCCACTGATGCCGAACGCGGACACCGCCGCCCGGCGCGGACGATCGGCGTCCGGCCACGGCACGGCGTCGGTCAGCAGCCGGACGTTGCCGGTCGTCCAGTCCACGTGCGGCGTCGGCTCGTCCACGTGCAGCGTCTTCGGCAGCACGCCGTGCCGCAGCGCCATCACCATCTTGATCAGTCCAGCCGCACCCGCCGCCGCCTGGGTGTGGCCGATGTTCGACTTCACCGACCCCAACCACAACGGCTCCGACCGGTCCCGGCCGTAAGTCGCCAGCAACGCCTGCGCCTCGATCGGATCACCCAACGTCGTACCGGTCCCGTGAGCCTCCACAGCGTCCACATCGGACGGTGACAGACTCGCGTTCGCCAACGCCTGCCGGATCACCCGCTCCTGCGACGGACCGTTCGGCGCGGTCAGGCCGTTCGACGCACCGTCCTGGTTGACGGCGGTCCCCCGGACCACGGCCAGCACGTGGTGACCGTGGCGGCGGGCGTCGGACAGGCGTTCCACCAGCAGCAGGCCCGCACCCTCGGCCCACCCCGCGCCGTCGGCGGACGCGGCGAAGGACTTGCTGCGCCCGTCCGGCGCGCTCGCGCCCTGCCGTGACATCTCGGTGAACAGCGACGGCGTGGCGTTGACCGTGACGCCGCCGGCGAGCGCGAGGTCGCACTCGCCGGATCGCAGCGCCTGCGCGGCCAGGTGCAGCGCGACCAGGGACGACGAGCAGCCGGTGTCCAGCGAGAGCGCCGGTCCGACCAGGCCGAGCAGGTAGGCGAGGCGGCCGGAGCCGATGCTGGTCGCCGTGCCGGTGACCTGGTAGCCCTCCAGGTCGTCGGGCACGGGTCCGGCGGCGTACCCGGTGGACCAGATGCCGGTGAACACGCCCGTCCGACTGCCTTGCAACGACGTCGGGTCGATGCCGGCCTGCTCGAACGTCTCCCAGGCCGTCTCCAGCAGCACCCGCTGCTGCGGGTCCATCGCCAACGCCTCGCGCGGCGAGATCCCGAAGAACGCCGCGTCGAACCCGGCCGCGTCACGCAGGAAGCCGCCCGACCGCGTGTAGCTGGT
>NZ_JBFAAX010000564.1:0-3706 GCF_040639995.1 Actinosynnema sp. NPDC023658
AATTATACGCACCACACATCCTGTTGACAACGGTCCGCCGGGGCCCGCTTTCTGGCGGTGTTTCAACCTGGCCCAGTGGGCCCCCGCGGGCGCCCGGCCCCCCCCCGCGGCCTTCGAGGAGCTCTACCGCCGCACGTCGCCGTGGCTCGCGGTGCGCCTGCGCCGTCGGTGCGCCGACGAACAGGTCGTGGCCGAGGTCATGCAGGAGACGTACCTGGCGGTGTGGCGGGCGGCGGGCTCCTTCGCGGGCGCGGCGGTCGACGGCACGGCGGTCGGGTGGCTGTGGACGATCGCGGCCCGGCGGCTGGTCGACGCGTTCCGCAGGCGCGCGCTCCAGGCCCGACCGCTGCCGGTGGCCGAGGCCGCGCCCGCCGCCGAGGACGAGGTGCTGGCCGGCGCGTTGGGCGACGACGTCGGCGGCGCGTTGCGCGACCTGGCCCCCGAGCTGCGGCAGGTGCTGCAGGCGATGGTGCTGGACGGGCTGACCGTGCGCGAGACCGCCGTGCTGCTCGGGGTGCCCGAGGGCACCGTCAAGACCCGCGCCCGGCGGGCCCGGATCGCGATGCGGGAGGCACTGTCATGAGCGAGCACCCCTCCGCCGGGTCGATCGCCCGCTACGCGGCCGGTGACGACCTGCCCGCCGACCTCCTGTGGGCGGTCGAGGCGCACCTGGAGACGTGCCAGACGTGCCGGCTGCGGCTGGCCGACGTGGCGCCACCGCAGGTCACGGCGTTGACCGAGGCCGTGTGGGCGGACTTGGAGCCGACCGGCACGCCGGTGCGCCGACGTCGCGGGTTCGCGCGGTGGGCGACGCCGTCGTTGCTGCCGTGGCTCGCCATGACGGGGTCCGTGGTGCTGGCGGCGCTGTTCCTGGACGGGCTGCTGGCCCCCGGCTCGGTGTCGTCCGCGGTGCTGCTGGCCGCCCCGATCGTGCCCGTGCTGGGCGTGGCGGCGGCCTGGTCGCGGGGCATGGACCCCGCCTACGAACTGGTCGCGTCCACCGCGCGGGCCGGGTTGCAGCTCGTGCTGCGCCGGACGGTCGCGGTGCTGGTGGTCGTGCTGCCCGCCCTGCTGCTCGGCGGCTGGACGGCGGGCGCGTCACCCGCGTACTGGCTGCTGCCGTGCCTCGGTGTCACGTCGGTGACCCTCGCGCTCGGCGGTGTGATCGGGGTGCGCCGGGCGGCGGTCACCACCGCCGCCACCTGGGCGGTGCTGGTGATCGGTCCGGCGGCGGTCTTCGGCGGCGTGCCCGGCGTGCTCTCGCCGGGTGCGACGCCGGTCTGGGCGGCGGTGCTCGTCGGGGGCGCCGCCGCCGTGTTCTTCAGGTCCGCGGCCTACGCGCGGCTGTGATGGAGGGGAATCCGGTGGCACGTGCGGTGAGCGCGGCGGAGGTCGCGCCGACGGGGTACGCCTGGCAGGTCGAGGCGGAGGGGCTGCGCGTGCGCGCGGGCCGGAAGATGGCGGTGGACGGGCTGGACCTGCGGCTGGGCCGCGGCGTGCACGGGCTGCTCGGGCCGAACGGCGCGGGCAAGACCACGCTCATCCGGTCGCTGGCGACCGTGCTGCGACCCGCGTCAGGGCGGCTGGAGGTGCTGGGCTCGCCGGTGTCCGGGCGGGTGGACCTGCGCCGGGTGCGGCGGGTGCTCGGCTACCTGCCGCAGGAGTTCGGCTACTACAAGCGGTTCACCGTGCGCGAGTTCGTCGAGTACGTGGCGTGGCTCAAGGAGGTGCCCAAGCGGGACGTCCCCGACGCGGTGCAGCGGGCCGTCGAACGGGTCGGGCTGGCCGACCGCGCCGACGACCGGTTGAAGACGCTGTCCGGCGGCATGGTGCGGCGGGCCGGCATCGCGCAGGCCATCGTCAACGACCCGGAGGTGCTGCTGCTGGACGAGCCGACCGCCGGGCTCGACCCCGGTCAGCGGGTGCGGTTCCGCGAGCTGCTCCAGGAGCTCGGCACCGACTCGTGCGTGGTCGTGTCGACGCACCTGGTCGAGGACGTCGCGGCGGCCTGCACGGACGTGGTGCTGTTCAACGCGGGCCGGCTGGTGTTCCAGGGCACGCCCGCCGACCTGGCCGCCGCGGGCGGGCCGGGCCACGTCGGGGACAGCCCGTTGGAGCGCGGCTACTCCGCCCTGCTCGGTGAGGCGGGTGGCTGGTGAGGATCCTGGGGATCGAGCTGAGGCGGACCGCGGCCCTGGTGGTGGGCGTGCTGCTGGTGGTGGTCGTTCTGGGGCTGCTGTTCTGGGGCCCGTCGATGAAGAACAGCACGGCGTGGACTCGGCAGTGGACGACGCTGGCCGAGTGGGTCAGGTTCATGCAGCTCTTCTCGTGGCCGCTGGCGCTCGGCGCGGGCGCGTTGCAGGGCCTGCGCGACCGGCGGTCCGGGGTGGAGGAGCTGTTCGGCTCCACGCCACGCCCGCGGGCCCAGCGGGTCGGGCGGACGCTCGGCGCGCTGGCGGTCTCGCTGGTCGGGGCGCACGTGCTGGTGGTCGCGGTCGGGGCGGTGCGGGTGGCGTCCACGACCGACTACTTCCACCTCGGGTGGGTGCCGATCGCGCTCGTCGGCGTGGTGGCGCTCGTCGCGGCGGGGTGGCTGGGCATGGGGTTGGGGCGGCTCGTGCCGTCGCCGCTGACACCGCCGGTGCTGGCGGTCGCCGGGTTCGCGCTGATGTCGCTGGGCCTGGCGCCCGTGGCCGGCGGTGGGTCCCGCTGGACGGTGCTGCTGCCGTCCCTGCCGATGCCCGTGACGGTGTACGCGAGGGTGGCGGACTCGGTGAGCGCCGTGCAGGCGGTGTGGTTCGCCGGGTTGGCGCTGTCGGGGTTCCTGCTGGTGGCGCTGCGGCGGCGGTGGCCCGCGGTGCTGCCGGTGCTGGTGGCGGCCGCGGTCGCGGTGCCGTTGTTGCCGGTCACGCACGGGGAGGCGATGACGCGCGACCAGGCGGCGGCGGAGCTGGTGTGCGCCGAGCAGCTGTGCCTGACGCGGGCGCACGAGCACGAGCGTGCGGCGTTGGCGGGGCCCGCGCGGGAGGCGTTGCGGCTGCTGGGGAGGCTGCCGTCGCCGCCGACGTCGGTGCGGGAGGTGGCCGAGGCGGTGCGCGGCGAGCCGGCGCGCGGTCCGGAGTCGACGGACGCGGTGTGGGTGCACCTGGACGAGTTCACCTACTTCCGCGGCGACCCGCCGACGGCCGAGCAGGTGACGGCGTACCTGGTCGCCGGTGCCGGCACGCGGACCTGCTACGGCGACACCATCCCGGACGACGTGGTCCGCGAGGTGGCGGCGCGCGCGGTGATGACGGGGTGGCTGACGGGCGACCTGGAGCCCCTGCCGCTGTACCGGCGGTGGTTGGGCGAGCAGATCGACGCCGTCGCCGGCCGCGCGTGGGAGCAGCTGAGGGCCCTGCCCGAGCCCGACCAGGCGGCCCGCGTCCAAGCGGCGCGCGAAGTCCTGGCCGCGTGCGCGGGCGACGCCCTGACCGCCCTCACCGGGGGTGCCGCGTGACCCGGTGGTGGGTGCTCCACGCACGGGCGCGGCAGGTGCCCGCGTCGGCGGCGGCGGTGGCGGTCGGGATCGCGGCCCTCGGCGCGCTCGCCCACCCGGACGGCAGCGTGCAGTTCGCCGCCTTCGGCGCGGCGATCGGGGTGGCCGCCGTCGCGACCGGCCTCGGCGGGCACGACCTCGCCCAGGACCGCACGGCCGCGTTCGGCT
>NZ_JBFAAX010000565.1:0-3704 GCF_040639995.1 Actinosynnema sp. NPDC023658
ACGAGCTGACCCTCGACGACATCGCGGGCAAGGCGGGGCTGAGCACCCGCACCCTCAACCGCCACTTCCGCGAGCAGACCGGCACCACGCCGCTCCAGTGGCTGCTGCGGGCCCGCGTGCGGCGGGCCCAGCACCTGTTGGAGACCACCGACCACCCGGTCGACCGCATCGCCGCGCAGGTCGGTTTCGGCTCCCCCACGGCGTTCCGCGACCGGTTCAAGCGCGTGGCGGGCACCAGCCCGCAGTCCTACCGGGCCGCGTTCCGCAACTCCGCCCGGTCGTTGGCGAAATCCCGTTAGTGCGTGGCTTTCGAGCCACTGGTGACGCACTGGGCGGCGACGCCAGGATCGACTCCATGATCACCACTCCCCCGCTGCTGGCGGAACCGTTCGCCCGCGCCACCCTGGACTTCCTGCACGCCTCGGTGTCCCCGGCCGTGGCCAACCACAGCCTCCGCGCCTACGCCTACGCGGAGCACCTGGCCGACCGGTGGAACGTGCGGGAGCACGAGGAGTACGACCAGCGGGCCGTGTTCTTCGTCGCGACCCTGCACGACCTCGGCCTGAGCCACGCCGGAGCCCGGCGACCGGACCGGTTCGAGGTCGCGGGCGCAGACCTCGCCGCCGAGCACCTCCGCGACCACGGCGTCGACGCGGGCACAGCGGACCGGGTGTGGGAGGCCATCGCTTTGCACACGTCCACCGGCATCGCGCAGCGCCGCGGCCTGCTGTGCCACCTGGTTGCGGCCGGCACGGCACTGGACTTCGGCGCCGACTCCGAGCACGTCACCGACGAGGTGGCCGCCGACCTCCACGCCCGCTACCCCCGCCTGGGCACCTCCGCCACCCTGCACGCCGAGATCGTCGGCCAAGCGAGGGCGGTGCCCACCAAGGCGCCGGTGGGCTCCTTGGCCCGGTACCTGGTCAAGACCGACGACCTGGGTGTGCCGGCGGACATCCCGATGCGGTGGGCCGACTGAAGCGACCCCCGGCCCCCGCGACGGTCGACGACAAGTCCGGGGACCTGAAGCACGCGGGGGGCCGGGGGTGGGTCAGTTGGCGGCGCGGGTGATGAGGTCGACGACGGTGTCGGGGTGGGAGACGGCCACGGAGTGGGAGGCCTTGTCGACGGTGATGGTGGCGTGTGAGTGGGCGCGGTCGGCCATGAACTTCTGTGCCTGTACGGGGATGTTCTTGTCGGCGCCGGCGAGGACGAACCAGGAGGGGATGGTGGCCCAGGCGGGGTCGCCCGACGCCTCGTCCAGTGCCGCGTCCCGGATCGGGCGCTGCGTGCTGGCCATCAGGGCGGCCTGGCGGGTGGGGACGTCGGCGGCGAACTGTTGGCGGAACAGTTCGGGCTTGATGTAGAGGTCGTGGGTGCCGTCGGGCAGGGTGACGGGTGCCAGGGTGTCGCCCAGCGTGCCGCCGGGGTACTTCCCGGCGAGTTGGCCGGCGGATTCGCCGGTGGTGGGGGCGAAGGCGGCGACGTAGACCAGTGCCTTGACCTTGGTCGAGGGTGTCGTGGTGTTGGTGATGACGGCGCCGCCGTAGGAGTGGCCGACCAGTACGACGGGGCCGTCGATGGCGGCCAGGCGTGCGTCGAGGGCGTCGGCGTCGGCGCGGACCCCGCGCAGGGGGTTGGCCACGGCGATGGTGGTGTAGCCGCGGTGTTGCAGGCGTTCGATGACGGGGTTCCAGCTCGCGCCGTCGGCGAACGCGCCGTGCACGAGCACGATCGTGGGTTTCTGCCCGGTGGGGTGGGCGGCGACGGCGGTGGACATGCCGAACAGGGCCAGTCCGGCGGCGGCGGCCAACGCGGCCAGCACGGCCGTCACGCGCACGACAGCAGTGCGCGGGGTTCTGATGCGCGGGGTTCCGGTGCGGTGGCGGGTGGGGGTGTGCATGGTGGGGGCTCTCAGTCTGCGAGGAAGGCGATCAGGGCGGCGTTGACCTCGGCCGCGTGGGTGAGCAGCAGGCCGTGCGGGGCGCCGTCGATCTCGACGTAGCGGGCGTCGGGCAGGCGGCGGTGGAACTCGCGGGCGGTGGCGTCGACGGGCAGGATGCGGTCGGCGGTGCCGTGCAGGATCAGTGACGGCACGTCGATGCGGTCGACGTCGGCCCGGAAGTCGGTCAGCCACGCCGGGACGCAGGCGTAGGCGGCCACCGGCGCGGAGTCGATCGCGGTGGCCCAGTTCGCCCGCAACGCGGCCTCGCTGAGGCGGGAGCCGAGGTTCTCGTCGGTGTTGAAGAAGTCGACGAAGAAGTTCTCGTACCAGGCGAAGCGGTCGGCCCGGGCCTGTGCGGCGATGCCGTCGAACACCGACTGCGGCACGCCCGCGGGGTTGTCCTCGGTCTGCAACAGGAACGGCTGCAACGAACCCAGGAACGCAGCCTTGGACACGCGTTCCGAGCCGTAGGAGCCCAGGTAGCGGGCGACCTCGCCCGAGCCCATCGAGAAGCCGACGAGCACGGCGTCGCGCAGGTCGAGGCGGGTCATGACCTTGTCCAGGTCGCCGGCGAAGGTGTCGTAGTCGTAGCCGGTCATGGTCTTGCTGGACCGGCCGAAGCCCCGGCGGTCGTAGGTGATGACCCGGTAGCCGGCCTCGACCAGCGCGTCGGTCTGCTTCTCCCACGACTGCCCGTCCAACGGGTAGCCGTGGATCAACACGACCGGCCGGCCCGAGCCGTGGTCCTCGTAGTACAGCTCGACGTCGGTCGAGCCCTCGACCCCGACGGTGATGGTTCCCACGATGTGCCTCTCCGCCCGTCCACCCTGCGCGGACCGGGCATGGCACAAACCTAGGAAACGAACAGGCCTGCTCGCGTCCGTCAGACGACGTCTCCGACGTACGTAACCCTGCTGAGGTGAACGTCGTCGATCAGAAGCTGAAGTCCCGGATCGCGGCGTTCCCCGCCGCAGCCGTCTCCTGGAAGAACCTGACCAGGTCCACGTAGTTCTCCCGCAGGTAGTCGAGGTCCTCGGCACCCCACAGGTGCCGCATCGGGTAGACCTCCTCCGCACTGAGTGCGGCCGGGTCGTAGTGAGCCACCAGCACCTCGACCGGGGTGGCGCCGAGAGCCCTTGCGGTCCTGGCCACCATGTCGCCGCTCCAGCCGAACCGCGTGGCTTCGTCGTCGATCGGATCGCCGTCCTCGTACAGGTCCACGTCCACACCGGCCGCGTGCAGCAGGAACCCGATGCCGGCCCACGACTTCTCCAGGAAGCAGTACGGCCGGCCCTCGTCGTCCACGAACTCCTCCGCCAGGCCGGGCTCCTCGAACGCCCGGTCCAACTCCTCCTGCGTGACCCGGGTGAACGACAACGTCATCCCCACGACAGCTCTCCCCTCGACTGCTTCGCCCGGGCCGCAGCCTGCCACGCCAACTCCCGGCCAAAACCCCGACCCGCTCACGGCCACGGCTGCGGTGGCATCGACCAGCAGCACGTGATGACCGACGGCGCTGCTCCGACTGGCCTACCCGGGCGTGACCAACGCCTTCGCGCTGCGGCACCGATCACCCTCCGGGAGGTGGGGTTCACCAACGTCACCGGGAAGCTCGTGCGCCCCGGCCCGTGGCCGGTGGAGCTGGGCCACGCTCACCGCGCCGTTGCTGGCCACCGGATTCACGAGCGCCTACCAGTTGATCACCCTCGCGGACGCGGCGTCGTTCGTGTGCGCGGCGCTGTTGCTCACCAGGATCGAG
>NZ_JBFAAX010000566.1:0-3690 GCF_040639995.1 Actinosynnema sp. NPDC023658
CGCCCGGCCGACGCCGCCGGCACCGCGCGGCTCCACCCCGGCCGGTCTGCCCAAGCGCGAGCCCGCGCCGTCCGCCATCCCGTCGTCCGGCACCGCGTCGACCCCGGGTTGGGGTGCGGCGGCGGACGACAGCTGGACGGCGGCGAGCAGCGCGCTCAAGGCCCCGGTGGACGACACCACCACCGCCGGTCTGCCCAAGCGCGTCCCCAAGGCGCGGCTGATGCCGGGTTCGCTCAGCGCCCCCGCGCCGCGCGGTCCGGCGCCGTCGGCCCAGCCGTCCGCGAGCGGTGCGCCGTCGGCCGGTGTGGCGACCGCGGCCCCGCCGCGCCGTTCCGCCGACCGGTTGCGGCAGCGCTTCGCCACCTACCAGCGCGGCGTGCAACTGGGCCGCCAGACCGGCGACGAGGCCGGGCTGCCGTGGGAAGGCCTGTCGTTCAACGAGGACAACACCTCCGCCGCCAGGGGCGGCAATCAGACCAAGGAGCAGAAGTGACCCCCGCAACCGAGGAACTCGACAACTTCAGTTGGCTGGTCGATGACTTCGTCGCCCGGGTCGCGGGCGTCGCGCACGCGATCGTGGTCTCCGCGGACGGCCTGTTGCTCGCGTCCTCGGAGCGGTTGCCGATCGACCGCGCCGAACAGCTCGCGGCCGTCGCGTCCGGCCTGGTCAGCCTGAACCTCGGCGCCGCGCGCTGCTTCGAGGCGGGCGACGTCAAGCAGACCGTGGTGGAGATGGAACGGGGCTACCTGTTCCTCATGTCGATCAGCGACGGCTCGTGCCTGGCCGTGCTGGCCGCGCCCAACTGCGACATCGGCCTCATCGGCTACGCGATGACGCGGCTGGTCGAGCGGGTCGGCGTCCAGCTCACCCCGGAGATCCGCTCGCAGCTGCACGTCGCCATGCGCGGCTGAGGTCCCACCACCCGGCGAGGTCCTACTACTAGGGAAAGCAGAGCAACATGAGCGGTGGCGCTCCCGGACGGCCGGGGTCACCCGCGGCGAGCCTGACCGTCACGTCGACGAAGATCGTGGTGGCCGGCGGGTTCGGTGTCGGCAAGACGACCTTCGTCGGGTCCGTGTCGGAAATCGTGCCGCTGACCACCGAGGCGGTCATGACCGAGGCCAGCGTCGGCGTCGACGACCTGTCCGCCACGCCCAACAAGATGACCACCACGGTGGCCATGGACTTCGGCCGGGTGTCGTTGGACCAGGACCTGATCCTGTACCTGTTCGGCACACCGGGCCAGCACCGGTTCTGGTTCATGTGGGACGACCTGGTGCGCGGCGCGATCGGCGCGGTCGTGCTGGTCGACACCCGGCGGCTGTCCGACGCGTTCGCCTCGATCGACTTCTTCGAGGACCGCGAGCTGCCCTACGTGGTGGGCGTCAACTGCTTCGACGGCCTGCTGCACCACCGCATCGAGGACATCCGGGAGGCGCTGACGATCGACGAGTCGGTGCCGATCGTGCCCTGCGACGCGCGCAACCGGCAGTCGACCAAGCAGACGCTGATCACCCTGGTGCAGCACGCGATGCGGCAGCCGACGTTCGCCTGATCCACCCCGCGACGGGCCGCGACCGGAAATCCGGTCGCGGCCCGTCGTCGTGCGGGCCACACTCGTCGAGGTGACCGACGAACCGGTGCGGAAGGACGCGGCCGACTACTACGACCTGCTCAACGAGTGGGGCCCGAGCGACGACTTCTACCTCGACCTGGTGCTGTCCGCCGACGCGGTGCTCGACGTCGGCTGCGGCACCGGGATGCTGCTGCACGTGGCGCGCACCGCGGAGCACCCGGGCCGCCTCGTCGGGCTCGACCCCGACCCGGCGATGCTCGCCGTGGCCCGCCGCGCCACCGGCGTGGACTGGGTCGAGGGCGACCTGGGCACCGTGCGGTTCGACGCGGAGTTCGACCTGGTCGTCATGACCGGGCACGTGTTCCTGGTCTTCCTCACCGACGACGAGGTCCGCGAGCAGCTCGCCGCGATCCGCCGGGCGCTCCGGCCGGGCGGCCGGTTCGCGTTCGAGACCCGCAACCCCGGCGCGCGGGCGTGGGAGCGGTGGTCGCCCGAGCACGGCGTCGACATCGTCGGGGAGCACGGCGAACGGGTGCGGGTCGAGCACCGGGTGGAGAGCGTCCGGGACGGCCTGGTGCGGTTCAGCGAGACCCACAGCAGCCCGGACTGGGCGGAGCCGATCGTCGACCGGGCCACGCTCCGGTTCACCGACGCCGACCACGTCGACGCGCTGCTGCGGGAGACCGGGTTCGAGGTGGCCGAGCGCTACGGCCTGTGGGACCGCGGCCCGTTCACCGCCACGAGCCGCGAGATCATCACGATCGCACGCTGAGGTCGGCCCCCGGCAGCGCGCCGACGACGAGCGCGCCACCCGCCCGCACCAGCGGCAGCACCGCGGCCAACGCCCGCTGCGCCAACGCCTCCCGCGGCGGCACGGCCGGCTCCACGCCGTACAACCCGTGGCGCTCCACGGCGGACAGCTCCGGCAGGGCGAACGTCACGTCGTGCAGCAGGCGGCGGACACCCATGTCCGCCAACGCGGTCAGGTTGTCCTCCACCGCGTCCAGGTCCTCGGTCAGCGCCCGCGCGGACAGGCTCAGCCACAGCCGGGACGGCGGCAGGCCGGCGTCGCGCAACGCCTCCGCGACCAGGGCGGTCAGGTCCGGGTCGCGCGACTGGTCCGGCGACAACCGCACCGACACCGCCACGTCCTCCGCCGCCGCGAAGCCGCACGCCTCGTCCAGCACCCACTCGGCCAGCTGACCGCCGAGGCCGAGCTCGTCGGCGAACCGCAGGCACTCCTCGTGCGACACCGGGCCGTACTCCGCCTCGTGCCACCGCAGCCGCAGCGCCACCGCGACCCGCTCGTCGTCCCGTTCCACCGGCACGTAGTCGAGCGCGATCTCGCCGTTCTGCAACGCGCCCGGCATCGTCGCGATCAAGGACGACCTGGTGCGGTCACGGGCGTCCTGCCCGGCGTCGTAGATGCCCCACTGGCCCTTGCCGCCGCTCTCCGCGCGGCGCAGGGTGCTGTGCGCCTGGCGCAGCAGCGCCATCGCGTCCGACCCGCGCGCCGACGTGCGGACGAAGCCCATGCCCGCCGACACGCCCACTCCGTGCCCGGCCAGGCTCACCGGCTCGACCAGCGCGGCCTCGATCGCCTCGGCCAGCGCGGAGATCCCGGGCGTGGTGGGGGAGTCCTCGATCAGCACCACGAACTCGTCCCCGCCGATGCGCGCCACCGTGGCGTCCTCGTCGGCCACCACCGCGGTCAGCCGCCGCGCCACCACCTTCAGCAGCTCGTCACCGGCCTCGTAGCCCAGGCCGTCGTTGACGATGGCGACGCTGTCCACGTCCAGGTAGCACAACGTGATCGAGCCCGGTCGGCTCAGCACCTGCTCCAGCTTCGGCAGGAAGCTCTGCCGGTTCGGCAGGCCGGTCAGCACGTCGTGCAGCGCCTGGTGGCGCAGGTAGTCGCGCAGCACCCGCTGCTCGGTGGTGTCCTCGACCACGGCGACGTGCCAGCGCGGCCGACCGTCCTCGTCGCGCACCACCGACAGCGCCACGTCCGTCCACATCGGATCGCCGGCCTCGTCGGTGAACTCGCGCTGCACCCGCACCTCGTCCGCGGTGCGCGGCAGCGGGGTGAACAGGGCCGCGAGGTCCGCGGCCG
>NZ_JBFAAX010000567.1:0-3690 GCF_040639995.1 Actinosynnema sp. NPDC023658
CGAGGAGCCGGTGCGCGAGCTCGTCACGCGCGGTGCGCCGCACCGGGTGCTGGTGGAGCGGGAACGCGCGCTGTTCGGCGCGTGGTACGAGCTGTTCCCCCGGTCCACCGGCGGGCTCGACCCCGACGGTCGCCCGGTGCACGGCACGTTCGCCACCGCCGCGCGCGAGCTGGAGCGCATCGCCCGGCTCGGGTTCGACGTGGTGTACCTGCCGCCGATCCACCCGATCGGGGAGCGCAAGCGCAAGGGGCGCAACAACAGCCCCGAGGTCGGCCCCGGTGACGTCGGGTCGCCGTGGGCGATCGGGTCGCGCCACGGCGGGCACGACGCCGTGCACCCCGAGCTGGGCACGCTGGAGGACTTCGACCGGTTCGTCGCCCGGGCCCGCGAGCTGGGCCTGGAGGTGGCGCTCGACCTGGCGCTGCAGTGCTCGCCCGACCACCCGTGGGTGCGCGAGCACCCGGAGTGGTTCACCCACCGGGCCGACGGCACGATCGCCACGGCGGAGAACCCGCCCAAGAAGTACGAGGACATCTACCCGCTGAACTTCGACCACGACCCCGCCGGGCTCTACGAGGAGGTCCTGCGCGTGGTGCTGCACTGGGTGGACCACGGGGTGCGCATCTTCCGGGTGGACAACCCGCACACCAAGCCGCCGGACTTCTGGGAGTGGCTGATCGACCGCGTCCGCCGCGACCACCCGGACGTGGTGTTCCTGGCCGAGGCGTTCACCAACCCGGCCCGGCTCTACGGCCTGGCGCGGCGCGGGTTCAGCCAGTCCTACACCTACTTCACCTGGCGCACCGGCAAGGCCGAGCTGGTCGGGTTCGGTCGCGAGCTGGTCGAGCACGCCGACGAGGCGAGGCCCAACCTGTTCGTCAACACCCCGGACATCCTGCCCGCGCACCTCCAGTCCGGCCGACCCGCCGTGTTCGCCATCCGGGCGGCGCTCGCCGCCACGCTCGCGCCGACGTGGGGCGTCTACTCCGGCTACGAGCTCTACGAGCACCAGGCGCTGCGACCCGGCGGCGAGGAGTACCTGGACTCCGAGAAGTACCAGCTCGTGCACCGGGAGTTCGGTGACGAGTCGGGCGGTCGGCCGACGCTCCAGCCGTGGATCGCGCGGCTCAACGGGATCCGCCGCGCGCACGCGCCGCTGCGGGAGCTGCGGACGTTGCGCTTCCACGACGTGGACAACGACTCCCTGGTCGCCTACTCCAAGACCGCGCCCGGCACCGGCGAGACCGTGCTGGTGGTCGTGACGCTCGACCCCGCGCAGCCGCAGGAGGGGACGGTGCGGTGGGACGTGGCGGGACTCGGCCTGCCCGACGAGTTCACCGTGCGCGACGAGGTGAGCGGGCGGACGTTCCGCTGGTCCGGCCACACCTACGTGCGGCTGGACCCGGATCACGCCGTGGCGCACATCGCCGCCGTGCTGCCGGAGGTGCGGTCGTGAGCGCCCCGTCGCCGGTCGACCCCGGCAGCGCCAGGCCGGCCCGCGACGAGCCGGAGTGGTTCAAGCGGGCGGTGTTCTACGAGGTGCTGGTGCGCGCGTTCGCCGACTCCGACGCCAACGGCACCGGCGACCTCACCGGGCTCACCGCCAAGCTCGACTACCTCGCCTGGCTCGGGGTCGACTGCCTGTGGCTGCCGCCGTTCTACGCCTCGCCGCTGCGCGACGGCGGGTACGACATCTCCGACTTCCGCGCGGTGCTACCGGAGTTCGGCACGGTGCAGGACTTCGTGCAGCTGCTCGACGAGGCGCACCGCCGGGGCATCCGGGTGATCACCGACCTGGTGCTCAACCACACCAGCGACGCCCACCCCTGGTTCCAGGCCTCCCGCAGCGACCCCGACGGCCCGTACGGCGACTTCTACGTCTGGAGCGACGACGACCGCAAGTACGCCGACGCGCGGATCATCTTCGTCGACACCGAGAGCTCGAACTGGACCTACGACCCGGTGCGCGGCCAGTTCTTCTGGCACCGGTTCTTCTCCCACCAGCCGGACCTGAACTACGAGAACCCGGCCGTGCAGGAGGCGATGCTGGACGTGCTGAGGTTCTGGCTGGACCTGGGCATCGACGGGTTCCGCCTGGACGCCGTGCCCTACCTGTTCGAGGAGGAGGGCACGAACTGCGAGAACCTGCCCCGCACGCACGAGTTCCTGAAGCGGTGCCGGCAGGTGGTCGACGAGGAGTACCACGACCGGGTGCTGCTCGCGGAGGCGAACCAGTGGCCCTCGGACGTGGTGGCCTACTTCGGCGACCCGGCGGTGGGCGGGGACGAGTGCCACATGGCGTTCCACTTCCCGCTGATGCCGCGGTTGTTCATGGCCGTGCGGCGCGAGTCCCGGTTCCCCATCACGGAGATCCTGGCCCAGACGCCGAAGATCCCCTCGGGCACGCAGTGGGGCATCTTCCTGCGCAACCACGACGAGCTGACGCTGGAGATGGTCACCGACGAGGAACGCGACTACATGTACGCGGAGTACGCCAAGGACCCGCGGATGAAGGCGAACATCGGCATCCGGCGGCGACTGGCCCCGCTGCTGGAGAACGACCGCAACCAGCTCGAGCTGTTCACCGCGATGCTGCTCTCGCTGCCGGGTTCGCCGGTGCTGTACTACGGCGACGAGATCGGCATGGGCGACAACATCTGGCTGGGCGACCGCGACGCGGTGCGCACGCCGATGCAGTGGACCCCCGACCGCAACGCGGGCTTCTCCGACTGCGACCCCGGACGCCTGTACCTGCCGGTGATCATGGACTCCGTCTACGGCTACCAGGCGATCAACGTCGAGACGCAGCAGCGCGACACGTCGTCGCTGCTGCACTGGAACCGGCGGATGCTGGCCGTGCGGCGCGAGCACCCGGCGTTCGGCCTCGGTGACTACCGGGAGCTGCCCTCGTCCAACCCGAGCGTGCTGGCGTTCGTCCGGCAGCACGAGGACGACGTCGTGCTGTGCCTGTACAACCTGTCCCGCCGCCCGCAGGCGGTCTGGCTCGACCTGTCCGCCCACCTGGGCGACGAGCTGGTGGAGCTGACCGGCGGTGCGCCCTTCGGCGTCGTCGAGGCGGCCGAGCACGCGTTCACCGTGGCCGGGCACGGCTTCTACTGGCTGTCCCTGGTCCGACCGCCGGGGGAGGGGAGACCATGACGCTCTCGGCGTGGGACCGGAACCGGCTGGCCGCCGCGCTGCCGGGCTGGCTGCCCGCCCGCCGCTGGTTCTCGGCCAAGGGGCGGGCGATCACCGGGGTGGAGCTGCCCGAGGTGGCGGACCTCGGGCGCGGACTGGTGATCGCGCTCGCGGACGTGCGGGTGGCGGGGGAGCGGGAACCCCGGCGGTACCAGCTCCCGCTCGTCGTGAGGTCGCGCCCGGGGCCGGACGCGATCACCGAGCTGGGCGGCGCGTGGGCGTTCGACGCCACCGACGACCCGGGCTCGATGCGCCACCTGCTCGACCTGGTCGCCGCGGGCGGCGAGCGGGACGGCGTCCGGTTCACCCCGGAGGCCGCCCTCCGCCCGGTGGGCCCGGCGAGCCCGGTGCGCCGGCTCACCGCCGAGCAGTCGAACACGTCGGTGGTGTTCGGCGACCGGTACATCCTCAAGTTCTTCCGCAGGCTGTTCCCCGGCGTGAACCCGGAGGTGGAGGTGCAGCGGGCGCGGGGCCCGCTGCCGACCCTCGCGC